>NZ_JAYSGF010000040.1:0-44132 GCF_041912965.1 Chromobacterium sp.
ACTCGCGACCTCAACCTTGGCAAGGTTGCGCTCTACCAACTGAGCTATTCCCGCATTCAAAACTGCTGTGATACTTCTGCTTTCTCTTCGCTGCTGCTGGAGCAGCGCTGAGAGATGCGAATTATAAGGATTTATCAGGCACTGTCAACACTTCAGACATCAATTTTTTTCCCGGAAAACTCCTTGGCGGCCATCCTCAGGTAATAAACCATTGACCACAAAGTCAAAATCACCGCCACCACCATGAAGGCATTGCCCAAAATTAATGTCGAAACCCCCGGCAGCAGCGGGCCGGCATACAGTAACAGCAGGATGGCCACCATTTGCGCGGCGGTTTTCAGCTTGCCGATATAGGCCACCGCCACGCTTTTGCGAGTCCCCATCTCCGCCATCCATTCGCGCAGCGCGGAGATGGCGATCTCGCGGCCGATGATGATCATCGCCATCCAGCCCTCGGTGCGCCCCATCTGCACCAGCAGGATCAAGGCCGCGGCGACGATCAGCTTGTCCGCCACCGGGTCCAGGAAGGCGCCGAAGGCCGAGGTCTGGCCCAGCTTGCGCGCCAGATAGCCATCCAGCCAGTCGGTGATGGCAGCCAAGGCAAAGATGGCGGCGCCCACCTGGTTACGGCTTTGCAGCAGCAGCACGGAATCCGGCAAAAAGAAGACCGCTACGCAGATGGGGATCAGGGCAACCCTGAGCCAGGTCAGGAATATCGGCAAATTGAAGGGCATCGGTGTCAGTAATCTTATTGTTTGCGGCCCGGTCAAAAACTGCGCGTCGGCCCCGAGCCACAACGAAACGCACAGCGGTGGTTACAGTGTATAAACGATGGCGCGCCGGCAATCAATGCAGGGCGTTGTAAATCTTCTCAGCCAGGGTGCGGCTGATGCCGTCCACCTGGGCCAGGTCGTCCATGCTGGCGGCGGCCACGCCACGCAAGCCGCCAAAACGCATCAACAACTGCTGCCGGCGCTTGGCGCCCACGCCTGGAATCTCCTCCAACGTGGACGCGGTGCGCGCCTTGGCGCGCCGCGCGCGGTGGCCGGTGATGGCGAAGCGATGGGCCTCGTCGCGCACCGTCTGGATCAGATGCAGCGCCGGATGGTCCTGCCGCAGCTGCAGGCTCTTGTCCAGATACGGCAGGATCAAGGTCTCCAGGCCCGGCTTGCGTTCCTCGCCCTTGGCGATGCCGACGATGGGCAGATTCAGGCCGATTTCGGCGAATACTTCCAAGGCCACGCCCACCTGCCCCTTGCCGCCATCTATGAACACCGCGTCCGGCAGCCTGCCATCGCCCGCCGCCAGCTTGCCATAGCGACGTGACAAAACTTCGCGCATCGCAGCGTAATCGTCGCCGGGCTTGGCGGTTTCGATATTGTAGCGTCGGTATTCTCCGGGCTGCATCGCGCCCTTGTCATAGATCACACAGGAAGCCACCGTGGCTTCGCCCATGGTATGGCTGATGTCGAAGCATTCGAAGCGGCCGGCCCCTTCCAGTTCCAGCACCTCGTTGAGCTGGGACAGCCGCTGATTCTGGGTGGCCTTGCTGCTCAAGCGCTGCATGATGGCCAGCGTCGCGTTCTTCTCCGCCATTTCCAGCCACACCCGTCGCTCGCCGATGGGGTTGCTGGCGATGGCCAGCTTGCGCTCGGCCTGTTGCTCCAGATGCTGGCGCAGAGTCTCGGAGATGTCGCCATTGATCAGGATGGCCGGCGGCAAGGGCGCGCCCAGATAATGCTGGGCCAGGAAGGCTTCCAGGCTGTCCGCCAATTCGCCCTCCTCGCCGCTGACCGGGAAGAAGCTCTTGTCGCCCAGATGCCGGCCGCCGCGTATCATCACCAGATTGACGCAGAGCATGCCTTCCTGCTGCACCGCGGCCACCACATCGCAATCCTGCTGGCTGGAGTTGCTGGACACGAACTGTTTTTCCTGCACCCGCGCCAAGGCCTGGATCTGATCGCGCAGTTCCGCCGCCTGCTCAAACTCCATCGCCTCCGCCGCCGTCATCATGCGCTGGGTCAGTCCATCTATCAGCTCGCTCTGACGGCCTTGCAGAAAGGCCACCGCGCTGGCGACGTCGCCGGCGTAGTCCTCCTTGGAGATGTGATCGACACAGGGACCGGAGCAGCGCTTGATCTGGTACAGCAGACAGGGACGGGAGCGGTTGGCGAACACCGCGTCCTCGCAGGTGCGCAGCCGGAATACCTTTTGCAGGATCTGGATGCTCTCGCGCACCGCGTAGCCATTGGGATAAGGACCGAAATACTGGTTCGGCCGCTTCGGGTCGCCGCGGTAATAGGCCATCTGCGGGAAGTCGTGACCGCTCAGCATCAGATAAGGATAGGACTTGTCGTCGCGGAACAGAATGTTGTAACGCGGTGTCAGCGCCTTGATCAGATTGTTTTCCAGGATCAGCGCCTCGGCCTCCGAGCGCGTGACCGTGGTTTCGATGCTGGCGATCTGGCGCACCATCAGTTGAATGCGCGGCGACTGGTCGTTCTTCTGGAAATAGGAACTGACCCGCCGCTTCAGATCAATGGCCTTGCCGACATAAAGCACGCTGCCCGACGCATCGAACATCCGATACACGCCGGGCAGATTGGGCAGGGAGGCCAGAACCGCCTTGTAGTCAAAAGCCGTTTTCGACACTTATTTTCCGCACCAGGTTTGCACATTGGACTGCGCCTGGGCAATCAACTCATTGCGCTGGGCATCGGTGGCCAGCGCATTGGAGCCCGGCATGCGGATGCGGCCGTTCTGCTGCAGCGAGGCCAGCTGATCGCGCGCGCCCTTGCAGTTCTGCTCGCGTATCTTGGCGTTGGCGGCGGCAATCTTGGCGTTCTCCGCCGATACCTTGGCATTCTCGGAATCGACATCCTTTCCGCCCGCCTTCTTCGCCTCTTTCGCCGGCGCGGAAGCCGGCGCCGGCTGCGCCGGAGTGTTCAGCCGGCGCGCATTGACATGCGGCGGCGGCTGGTCGGAGTACACCGTCTTGCCGGCCTCGTCCTTCCACACATAGACCGCCGCGCTGGCGGCGGAAGACGCCAGCAAAGCCAGCAAAAACGTCCATACTAAGGTTGACTTCATCATCGACTCCCTGGGCCCGAATGCGCTGCGGATACTCAAATTGTAAGGCCTGCGCGGCCAGCGGGCAAAAAGGTAACAGGGTTGGCGGCGGAAAACCCGTTTTTTTGCAATAACGACAATGCCTCGGTATAATGCCGCTTTGCCGCAAAGGAAACGCCAAGATGCGTATCATCGAGAAAGCCTATACTTTCGACGACGTTCTCCTCGTCCCGGCCCACTCCGAAGTTCTGCCGCGCGACGTAGTCCTCTCCACCCAGCTTACCCGCAACATCACCCTGAAACTGCCCTTGGTGTCCGCCGCCATGGACACGGTGACCGAAGCCCGTCTGGCCATTGCCATGGCCCAGGAAGGCGGCATCGGCATCGTGCACAAGAACATGAGCGCCGCGCAACAAGCCAGCGAAGTGTCCAAGGTGAAACGCCATGAAAGCGGCGTGGTCAAGGATCCGATCACCATCGCCCCGGACATGCTGGTGCGCGACTTGGTGCTGCTGACCCGCCATCACAAGATTTCCGGTCTGCCGGTGATCGAAAACGGCAAGGTGGTCGGCATCGTCACCAACCGCGACCTGCGCTTCGAGACCCGCCTCGACCAGACCGTCGGCTCCATCATGACCCCGCGCGAGCGCCTGATCACCGTCAAGGAAGGCGCCAGCATCGACGAAGCCCGCGACCTGATGCACGCCCACCGCCTGGAGCGTGTGCTGGTGATCAACGACGCCTGGGAGCTGAAGGGTCTGATCACGGTCAAGGACATCATCAAGACCAGCGAACACCCCAACGCCAACAAGGATAACCAAGGCCGCCTGCGCGTGGGCGCCGCGGTCGGCACCGGCGGCGACACCGAAGAGCGCGTTGCCGCTCTGGTGAAGGCCGGCGTGGACGTGATCGTGGTCGACACCGCCCATGGCCACAGCCAGGGCGTGATCGAGCGCGTGCGCTGGGTCAAGCAGCAGTTCCCGCAAGTGGACGTGATCGGCGGCAACATCGCCACCGCCGCCGCCGCGCTGGCGCTGGTTGAAGCCGGCGCCGACGGCGTCAAGGTCGGCATCGGCCCCGGCTCCATCTGCACCACCCGCATCGTGGCCGGCGTGGGCGTGCCGCAGCTGACCGCCATCCACAATGTGTCCGAAGCGCTGAAGGGCACCGGCGTGCCGATGATCGCCGATGGCGGCATCCGCTTCTCCGGCGATATTTCCAAGGCGCTGGCCGCCGGCGGCAACTGCGTGATGCTGGGCGGCATGTTCGCCGGCACCGAGGAAGCCCCGGGCGAAGTCGAGCTGTTCCAGGGCCGTTCCTACAAGTCCTACCGCGGCATGGGCAGCCTGGGCGCGATGAGCCAGGGTTCGTCCGACCGCTACTTCCAGGACAACGAGGGCAATGTGGAAAAACTGGTGCCGGAAGGCATCGAAGGCCGCGTGCCGTACAAGGGCTCCATCGCCCAGGTGATCCACCAATTGGTGGGCGGCCTGCGTTCCTCGATGGGCTACCTCGGCTGCGCCACCATCGCCGCCATGCACGAAAAAGCGGAGTTCGTGGAAATCACTTCCGCCGGCATCCAGGAATCCCACGTCCACGACGTGCAGATCACCAAGGAAGCGCCGAACTACCACGTGTCCCGTTAAGGCCCCACGTCGTCAGGCATCCTTTACGGCAAAACCCGCGCCAAACGGCGCGGGTTTTTTCATGGCTGAACCACCAGCGCGCTCAGAACGTGTTTACGATCTCGCGAGCTAAGGCGAGACAAGGCGAAAACGGGCGAAAACGGGCGAAAAAGCGGAATGTACACGTGGTACATGAGCATTTTGAGCTTGGTTTCAACGCCCATTTCTATCCACCCCGCCGACGCGCAGCAGATCGTAGACAGGTTCTCAGACCAGCGACAACATCAGCCGAGTGCGCAAGGCGGTGGGCGGATTGTCGTAAGGCGAATTCAAATACTCCTCCACGCACGGCACCTCGCCGAGCGCGCGCCCGCTGCCGGGCAGCCAGTGCCGGTACAGCCAGGACCAGGCCGTGGACAGCTCCGCGTACGGTCCCAGATGCGTCACGCAAGCGTACTCTCCGGCGGGAATCTCCCCCCACTCAAACCCATCCGGCAGCGGCCGGTCCTGCCAGGAATCCGGCACCGTCACGCAGGCGATGGAGCGCAGCTTGGCCTCCTCCGTCTGTTCCGTATCATCCAGATACATCCCGAACACGCGACCTGGCTCGTCGCCAACCGCGCTCCCCGGGCTGATGGCCTGCAAAGCGCCGAAGGCCTGGCCAATCTCCATATAACTGCCGATATGGCGGCGCATCAGCACCCTCAGCCCCTTATCCTGCTTGAGCAATGTCACTTCATGCATAACGGTCTCCCAGTCTTGCCTAGAAATGAACGCTCTGCGCTGGCGATAGCGGCCCGGGCTCTCGCCGTAAGCCCTGGCGAAGGCCCGGACGAAGGCCGCGGTGCCGCCGTAGCCGGCGCGCGCCGCCACCCTCGACAAAGGCAGCGAGCCGCCGTCCAACTGCCCGGCCGCGCGATGCAGCAACAGCCGCTGCCGGGTCTCTCCCACCGTTTCGGCCATCAGGCCGCGGTACACGCGGTGAAAGTGAAAGGGCGACAAGCAAGCCTCCTCCGCCAACCTTTCCAGCGGCACCGGCCCATCCAGATGGCGCCACAGGTAGTTCAGCGCCCGCAGCATCCGCCACAAATACGGCGAATCCGGGCCGCCGTTACGATAGAGCGTTCTCATGAAGTGAGCTTATCCCGCATCGATTGATTCGTTTTGCTGAGTTGGCTGTTGCAACAGCAACCATTGCATGCGCTGGCACAGCTCCACCACGTAGTCCCACACCACGCGGTAGCGCAGCGTGCGGCGGATGTCGCTGCGGCCGCTGATCCAGTAAGAACGGATGATGCGCAGTTCCGGCAATAGCTGGCGCAGCCGCGCGTCGTCGTAGGTCAGATAATACGGTAGCACCGCGATGCCACCGTCGGCCAGCGCCGCCTGCTGCTGGCCCACCACGCTGGTGCAGCGCAGATGGATCAAGGGATTGCGGCACAGGCCGCGATGGAACATCAGCTCGCGCGAGAACAGCAGATCGTCGACATAGCCGACGATGGGATGCCCGGCCAGGTCCTCGCGTTCGCGGATCGGCGCATGCGCGTCCAGATAGGCCGGCGTCGCGTACAGGCCCAGGCAGTAATCGGTCAGCTTGCGCGTCACCACCATATTGGCCTGCGGCCGCTCCAGCGCGATGGCGATGTCCACCTCGCGGTTGGTGATGCTGACGAAGCGCGGCACCGACACCAGGTCGATCTCCAGCGCCGGATAGCGCGCCATCAGCCGCGGCAGATGCCGCGCCAGGAACAGCGAGCCCAAACCCTCCGGCGCGCCCAGCCGCACCAGGCCGGCCACCTCCACATGACCCACCCGCGCCTCGTCCTGCATCCGCGACGCGGTGTTTTCCAGCTGCTCGGCCAGAGGCAGCAACTGTCGGCCGGCCGCGGTCAATTGATAGCCATCCGGCTGCTGCACGAACAGCGGCTGGCCCAGCTGCCGCTCCAACTGCTCGATATGCCGCGCCACCGTCGCATGCGTGGTGCGCAGCTGCCGCGCCGCCGCCAACAGCTTGCCGCTGCGCTGCAAGGCCAGAAAATAACGGATGTCGTTCCAGTCGAACATCAAGCCCTCCCCCGCGTTTATGGTGCGCTTGCACACAATGATGACAAGCTTCAACTGCACCACTGTTAGAAAACTAACAGCAGTTGTTCCACTCTGGCTATTCCCAGGCCGGCCCGGCTTGATCTTATATGGTGGCGATACAGACGTCATAGGAAAGCGCGGCATGCAGGCATTGGCGGACACATTCGACTACATCATCGTCGGCGCGGGCAGCGCCGGCTGCCTGCTGGCCAACCGCCTGTCGGCCAATCCGCGACACCGCGTGCTGTTGCTGGAAGCCGGCGGCGAGGACAACTATCCGTGGATACACATCCCGGTCGGCTATCTCTACTGCATCGGCAATCCCCGCACCGACTGGTGCCTGCGCACCACGCCCGAGGCCGGCCTGGGCGGCCGCAGCCTCAACTACCCGCGCGGCAAGGTGCTGGGCGGCTGCTCCTCGATCAACGGCATGATCTATATGCGCGGCCAGGCCGCGGACTACGACGGCTGGGCGGCGCAGGGCTGCCCCGGCTGGAGCTGGGACCAGGTGCTGCCGGACTTCCTGCGCATGGAGGACCACTTCGACAGCGCCCGCGCCCAACACGGCCACGGCGGCGAATGGCGGGTGGAACGGCAGCGGCTGTCCTGGGCGATCCTGGACGCCTTCCGCGACGCGGCGGAGCAGAGCGGCATCGCCCCGGTGGACGATTTCAACGGCGGCGACAACGCCGGCTGCGGCTATTTCGAAGTCAACCAGCGCGGCGGACTGCGCTGGAACACCGCCAAGGCCTTTTTACGCCCGGTGCGCCAACGCCCCAACCTCACCGTGCTGACCCATGCCGAGGCGGAAACCCTGCTGCTGGAGGACGGCCGCGCCACCGGTATTGCATTCCTGCAACAGAGGCAGCGCTGGCAGGCGCGCTGTCGCGGCGAAATCATCCTGGCCGCCGGCGCCGTAGGTTCCCCGCTTTTGTTGCAGCGCAGCGGCATCGGCCCGGCCGCGCTGCTGCAACAGCACGGCGTCGCCGTGCGTCATGCCTTGGCAGGCGTCGGCGCCAATCTGCAAGACCATCTGCAACTGCGCATGGTGTTCAAGGTCAGCGGCGCGCGCACGCTCAACCAGTTGGCCAATAGCTGGAGCGGCAAGCTGGCCATGGGTTGGGAATACCTGTGGCGGCGCAGCGGCCCGCTGGCGATGGCGCCCAGCCAGCTAGGCGCGTTTGCCGCATCCGGCCCGGAACAGACGCGCGCCAACCTGGAATACCATGTGCAGCCGCTGTCGCTGGAACGCTTCGGCGAGCCGCTGCACCCCTTTCCCGCCTTCACCGCCTCGGTGTGCGACCTGCGCCCGCTCAGCCGCGGCCGGGTCGCCATCGGCGGCGCCGGCCTGGACGCCGCGCCGCTGATCCAGCCCAACTACCTCAGCCACCCGCGGGATCTCGCCGTCGCGGTGGCCGCGCAGCGGCTGACCCGGCGCATCGTCGCCGCGCCGGCGCTGGCGCGTTACCAGCCGGAAGAATACCTGCCCGGACCCGCCGCCCAGAGCGACGCGGAACTGGCCGCCGCCGCCGGCCGCATCGGCACTACCATTTTCCACCCGGTCGGCACCTGCAAAATGGGACAGGATACCGAGGCGGTGGTCGATGCCAGACTGCGCGTTCACGGACTATCCGGACTGAGAGTGGCGGACGCCTCCATCATGCCCGCCATCACCTCGGGCAATACCAACTCGCCCACGCTGATGATCGCGGAAAAAGCCGCCCGCATGATTTTGCAAGACCGCGCCGCGCCGGACTGAGCGCCGCGCGGCATCGGAATCCACCCAAACAGAGGAAGCCCACTTCCCGCCCCACAACTTGTCGCAAAGCCACACCAAGAGGAGACAGCACCATGAGCAGCACCCTGACGCCCGCCGCCACGGCGGGACACACGATCAGCGGCTCCGAGCGCAAAGTGATCTTCGCCTCGTCGCTGGGCACCGTTTTCGAGTGGTACGATTTTTTCCTGTACGGCGCGTTGGCGGCGGTGATCAGCAAGCAGTTCTTCGCCGGCGTCAATGACACCACCGCCTTCATCTTCGCCTTGATGACCTTCGCCGCCGGCTTCCTGGTGCGCCCGTTCGGCGCGCTGCTGTTCGGCCGGCTGGGCGATATGATAGGCCGCAAATACACCTTCCTCGCCACCATCCTGATCATGGGCGTGTCCACCTTCCTGGTGGGCCTGCTGCCCGGCTACGCCAGCATAGGCATCGCCGCGCCCATCCTGCTGGTGCTGCTGCGCATGCTGCAGGGCCTGGCGATAGGCGGCGAATACGGCGGCGCGGCCATCTACGTGGCCGAACACGCGCCGGACCACAAGCGCGGCGCCTACACCAGCTGGATCCAGGTCACCGCCACCGCCGGCCTGCTGCTGTCGCTGCTGGTGATCCTGGCCTGCCGCAAGCTCACCGGCCCGGCCTTCAACGAATGGGGCTGGCGCCTGCCCTTCCTGCTGTCGCTGGTGCTGCTGGCCATCTCCACCTGGATCCGGCTGTCGATGCACGAATCGCCGGCCTTCCTGAAAATGAAGGCCGAGGGCAAGCACTCCAAGGCGCCGCTGACCGAATCCTTCACCAACTGGCAAAACCTGCGCATCGTGCTCACCGCGCTGTTCGGCATCAATGGCGGCCAGGCGGTCACCTTCTACTGCGCGCAGTTCTACTCGCTGTTCTTCCTCACCCAGATCCTCAAGGTCGATTCGCAGATCGCCACCCAGCTGCTGGTGGTGTCGCTGCTGATCGCCGCGCCGCTATTCCTCTACTTCGGCTACCTGTCCGACCGCATCGGCCGCAAGCCGGTGATGCTGACCGGCCTGCTGCTGGCGGCGCTGCTGACCTTTCCCGCCTTCAAATGGCTGACCGCCTACGCCAGCCCGGACATCGCCCACGCCGCGCGCCAGGCGCCGGTGGTGGTGGTGGCCGACCCGGCCAGCTGCCGCTTCCAGTTCGACCCGGTGGGCAAGGCCAAGCTCAGCACCAGCTGCGACCAGGCCAAGGCCCTGCTGGCCAAGAACGGCGTGCCCTATCAGCGCCAGGCGGCGCCCGCCGGCGGCGAAACCCAGATCAAGGTGGGCGAACAGACGCTGACCGGCTTCGACAAGGCCGCGCTGCTGGCCGCGCTGAAGCAGGCCGGCTACCCGGACAAGGCCGACCCGGACAAGATCAACTACCCGATGGTGGTGGCGGTGCTGGTGCTGCTCAGCCTGATCGCCGCCATGGTCTACGGCCCTCTGGCCGCCACCATGGTGGAGCTGTTCCCCACCCGCATCCGCTACACCTCGATGTCGCTGCCCTACCACATCGGCAACGGCTGGATAGGCGGCCTGTTCCCCACCGTGGCGTTCTCACTGGTGGTCTACACCGGCGACATCCTCTACGGCCTGTGGTATCCGGTCATCGTCTACAGCGTCAGCTTCATCGTCTGCCTGTTGGGCTTGAAGGAGACGCACCGCGCCGACATCCATCAATAAGCCCCTTCCCATCCGCACGGCGAACCTCCCGGTTCGCCGTGTTTCTGGGTAGACTGGGGCTTTCGTCCCAACCACCCGCGCCGCCATGCCGATTCAACGCCTCAGCCAGTCCGAAACCCTGACCCTCAATCGCCACCGCCATCATCTGCGTCGCTGGGGCCCGCGCGACGCGCCGCTCTTGGTGCTGCTGCACGGCTGGATGGACAGCTCGGCCACCTTCCAATTCCTGGTGGACGCGCTGCCGGACGGCTGGCAAGTGGCGGCACCGGACTGGCGCGGCTTTGGCGACAGCGACTGGAACGACGGCAGCTACTACTTCCCCGACTACCTGGCCGATCTCGACGCGCTGCTGGACGCGCTGTCGCCGCAACAGCCGGTCAAGCTGCTGGGCCACAGCATGGGCGCGATGATCGCCGGCATCTACGCCGGCATCCGTCCCGAACGCATAGAAAAGCTGGTGCTGGCCGAAGGCTTCGGCCTGGCCGCCACCAAGCCGGCGGAAGCGCCTGGCCGCTATGCGCGCTGGCTGCGCGAAACCCGCGCCGCGCCGGAGTTCGGCGATTTGCAGTCACTGGACGCCGTCGCCGCCAAGCTGTTGGAACGCAACCCCAGGCTGACGCCGGAGCGCGCCCAATGGCTGGCGCGCGAACTGACCCGCCAGCGCGACGACGGCCTCTACTACCGCGCCGATCCACGCCACAAAATGGTCAACCCGGTGCTGTACCGGCTGGAAGAAGCGATGGCTTGCTGGCAGCGCATCAGCGCGCCGGTGCTGTGGGCGCTGGGCGGCGACACCGACGACCACCCGCTGGCCAAGAGCGTGGCCGCCAGCATGGCGCAGCGGCGCGCCTGTTTCGCCCAACTCCAGGAAACCGTGATTGCCGACGCCGGCCACATGCTGCAATGGGAACAGCCGGCAGCGCTGGCCGTGGCGGTCCACGCGTTTTTCAGTCAGTCCCAATGAAAAAGCGCGGCCAAGCCGCGCTTTTCATGGCACACATACCGAATCAAACACCTAGATAACGCCGCTCCAGGTGCGCCTTGAAATGCGCCGGGTTCAGCGTCTCGCCGGTGGCGCGCCGCACCAGTTCGTCCGTGCTCCAGCGGCTGCCCTGGCTCCAGATATTGGCGTTCAGCCAATTGAAGATGGGCTCCAGATTGCCGGCCGCCACCTGCGCGTCCAGCTCCGGCTCGGCGCGGCGCAGGCTGGCGAAATACTGCGCCGCGTACATCGCGCCCAGCGTGTAGCTGGGGAAATAGCCAAAACCGCCGTCGGTCCAGTGGATGTCCTGCATGCAGCCGTTGGTGTAATTGCCGCGGGTGTCCACGCCCAGATAGGCCATCATCTTCTCGTCCCACAGCGCCGGGATGTCCTCGGCCTCGATCTCGCCGTCCATCAACGCGCGCTCGATCTCGAAACGCAGGATCACATGCGCCGGATAGCACAGCTCGTCCGCGTCCACGCGGATGTAGCCCGGCTGCACCCGGCTGTACAAGCGTTGCAGATTCTCCAGCGCAAACGCCGGCTGCTCGCCGAAATGGCTGCGGATCAACGGCGCGATCAACTGCAGGAAGGCCGGGCTGCGGCCCAGCTGCATCTCGAAGGACAAACTCTGGCTTTCATGGATGCCCATGGAGCGCGCGCGGCCCAGCGGCTGCTCCAGCCAGTCCTTGGGCAGGTTCTGCTCGTAACGGGCGTGGCCGGTTTCATGAACAATGCCCATCAGGCTCTGGACGAAATCATCGTCGCGGTAGCGGGTGGTGATGCGCACGTCTTCCGGCACCCCGCCGCAGAAGGGATGGCTGCTGACATCCAGCCGGCCGCCGTCGAAGTCGAAGCGCAGCAGCTTCATCGCCTCCACGCCCAAGGCGCGCTGCTGCGCTACCTCGAACGGCCCCACCGGCTCGATCACCGTTTCCGACGCCTGCTTGGCGCGCGCGCGTTCGATCAGGCCCGGCAGCCAGGACTTCACCTCGGTGAAAATGCGCTCGATCTCCGCGCTCTTCATCCCCGGCTCGTACTTGTCCATCAGCGCGTCGTAACGGCTGCCGCCATTGGCCTCGGCCAGCAAGCGGCCCTCCTCGCGCGACAGCTTGACCACCTCGCGCAGGTTTTCCAGAAAGCCCTTCCAGTCATTGGCCGGACGCTGGCTGCGCCAGGCGTGCTCGCAGCGCGCGCCGGCCAGGGTCTTGGCCTCCACCAGTTCCGCCGGCAGCAGATTGGCCTGCGCCCATTCGCGGCGCATCTCGCGCAGATTGGCGCGTTGCAGCTCGTCCAGGTTTTCCTGCTCCGCCGCGTCCAGCTGTTCCTTCAGTTGCGGCGCGGTGATGATGCCGTGGGTCAGCACCCCCAACTCCGCCAGCGCGGCGGCGCGGGCGTCATTGCCCTTGCTCGGCATCATCGCCGCCTGGTCCCAGCCGGCGATGGCGCCGAGGTGATTAAAGCGGTGCAGGCGGGCGAAAGTGTGGGTCAATGCCTGGTAGGCGGATGTGTGCGTCATCTTGTCTCCTCATCTAGTCGTAAAAGCATGATGCCATCAGACTATTTGATCTGACAACTTCCGCCACAAAACCCGCCAAAGCCGCGTATTGACAAGGATTTTGATTTTGTACATTATCAATATCCCATGACTAGCATGAGGTAAGATCATGCCATCCATCGCAGCCCAACTCTTCCTCGCCTATCAGGACCGCGACTGGGAGCGCGCGCGCCGCCTGCTGCGCGACGACGCCGTGATGCTGTGGCATTGCAGCGGCGAGTGCTTCCGCGGCGCGGACGCCATCGTCCACGTCAACCGCGTTTATCCGGAGGGCTGGAACATACGCCTGCTGCAAGACAATCTGCTGACCGACAGCCGCTGGCACGTGGTGACGCAGGTGGACCACGGCACGGCGCGCTACTTCGCCAATTCCCTGTTCACGCTGGAACACGGGCTGATCAGCCAGATCGAGGAATACTGGGCCAGCGCCGAAGCGCCGCCGGCCTGGCGCGCGGGCTTGCCGGGCCGGGCCAGGCTGGAAGCCGCGCAGCCGGCTTGAGGCCGCCGGCAAGATGCGAAAGATCGTCAGCAGGAACCCTAAGCAAAGGAGACACCATGACCATGACTTTTGAGACCTACATCGCCATCCAGAGCCACACCCCTGAGCACTCGGCCCCCATCAGCTTCGCCAAGGGTGCCCCGCTGCTGGTCGGCGAAAGATATGAAGGCCCGGAAGGCTGGGAGAATTGGTACTTTTGCGAGACACCGGGGCAAGCCGCAGGAGGCTGGGTGCCCGGTCAACTGATCGAATACATCGACGGCAAAGCGCTAGCCCGTGACAGTTACTCCGCACAGGAATTGGATATCCAAGCGGGCGAGCGGCTGCTCGGCTCCAAAACCTTGAATGGCTGGCTATGGTGTCGCCGGCAAGATGGCGAGGCATTCGGCTGGGTGCCGCTCAATATCCTGAGACTGCAGTGAGAAGCCGGGCTCCGCGATAAACAGCCCCATTCGCAGAAACGCCCGCCTGGCGTCAAGCCTCGATGGTGCTGGCTTGCCATCCAAGCAGCCGTCCATTAGCTTGGCCTAGGGGTGCAAGCTGCCGTACGGCCTAGCCGTACCGACTTTGGCATGTGGGTCGGGTTCCAAACGACAGTCTTGTGTCCCAAATCTCCCCCACCCCGCCGCCTTGACCCCTCCCACCTCTGCCGCCACAATAGCGCGGTGCCGGCCGAATACCGGCACTGGGATTGGAACCCCATTCTTCCAAGACGAACTTTGGCCGCACGCGGCCATATTTGTTCGTGCAGTCTGCGTGCGCCCAAAAGGCGGGAGCGGACTGTAGGGACGGCCCTGCCGTGCCGGTTACCTTGGAAGCCGGTGTTCCAACCTTGCAGTCTTGCTCCCGCCAGTCCCGCGTGGAACCGGGACCCGGGAACTTTCATGCTCTTCCAAGGAGACCATCATGTCCCAAACCCTGCCCCCTCGCCGTTTCTACCGACTCAAGCCCCACGAAAACCAGGCGACCCAACTGCCCTTCGTCCGTTATCTGCCGCAACGCGGCCAGCCGCATCACTGGCAGATGCCGCCGGCCGACGACTATGTCGATGCCTGCGCCTATGGCCGCGAATGCGCCGCCCACCTGGCCCAGTTCTTCAAGGACCAGCCGCATAGGCTGAACCAGGGCCTGCTCGGCAAGATCGCCCACGATATGGATTTCAAGGACCCTGGCCACGCCCGCGGTTATTGGGTGGGCTTTTTCAGCTACGCCGAGCAATTGATGGCATTGGGCGCGCTGCGCTGCGATGTGTACGCCCATGTGGACAGCGTGCACGCCTTGCAGCAAGCGCAAACGCAGAAGTCGGAGTTGGAAGGCAAGGTGCCGTCGCGCAATAGCTAAGACGGTTCGCAGCAAGCGGGAAGGCTCGCCTTCCCGCCTCAAGCCGCCGGCTGGCCGGCGTTGCGCGCCTCGGCTTGCGGGAATTGGTGCCAGTAATAGAAGTACTCGCGCACCAGCAGCAGAAAGGTATTTTTCAGTTCCGCCTCGCGCAGATGCAATAACACCGCGTCCACCATCATGCGGAAGCTGTCGCCCTGAATCGGCTGGCCGTCCAATAAATACAGCAGGGATTTGAGCAGACGCTCGCGCAGATGGATGTCCGGCTCGGACATGCCGTCCTCGAACAGCTTGCCCAGGTAGAGGCCCAGCGACGGCGGGAAGCGAGAAAAGCCATCGCGCTCCATCCGCGTCAACAGGCTTTCCCAGTCGGTCTCCAGCCACACCCGCACATTGCGCACCGAAAAGCCGCTGCGCGCGGTGATCTCCACCACTTTCTTGGTATCGCCCAGCCAGAAGTAATAGAACTCGCGGGTACAGGTCAGCGCCAGCACCTGTTCGTCCGGCGAGCAAGCCTGCAGCAGGCGCTCGCAAGGGCCGCGGAAGCCTTCCGCGCTGCGCTCGACGCCGTCCAGCCAGGGCAGCAGCAGTTCCAGAATGCGACGCCTCTCGTCCACGACCTGAGCCGGCGCGCCCTGACGCGCCAGCAATCGCATATAAGCCTCCAGCGCCGCCTTCAAATCGCTCATGCCCTTTCCCCAGCCCTCCCGAATGTCGTTCCGGTCCTGCCTTCCCCCTCGCCGCTCGCGCTCTTCGGCACAGCGGGCGGACTGTTCTTATTTTCGGACAGAAATGTTGCAGACTCCAGACGGATTCACAGCGGCGCTGGCGTTTTCCCAAGAGCGGCCAAGAAAATCTGTTTCACGGCGGAGACAAGGCGCGCCGACGCGGGCCGTGCTTGAATACGGCCAGTCGGCGCAATGCCGTATCAGGGGGTGGCCGTTCTCAACGCGGCGAGAGGGGGGCCGGCGTCAGGCTCAGGCGCAAATCCGCGCCCACCATGCGCGCGTCGCGTATGCTCAGCCGCTGTTTATCCGCCAGGTCCTCCAGCGGCGGCCAGGCGAACAGGCCGCGCGCGGCATCGCCGGCCAGCGACGGCGCCAGGTAGAGCACGATCTCATCCACCAGCCCGGCGCGCAGCAGCGCGCCGTTGAGGCCGGCGCCGGCTTCCACCATCAGCATATTGACGCCGCGCTGCGCCAGCGCCGCCAACAGCGCCGGCAGATCGGCATGGCCGTCGGCCTGTCGCGGCAGGGTCAGAATCTCCGTACCGGCGCGGTAGGGTTGCAGCAGCGCGGCCTGGTGATCGCAGGTGGCCAGCAAGGTGGCGCCGCCCTGGTAGATGCGCTGTTCCGGCCGCGTGCGCAGATCGCTGTCCAGCACCACCCGCAGCGGCTGGCGCTCGCAGGGGACTTCGCGCACCGTCAGTTGCGGATCGTCGGCCAGCACGGTGCCGCTGCCGGTGAGCACCGCGCAGTGCTCAGCACGCAGGCAGTGCACATCGCGCCGCGCCTCCGGGCCGGTGATCCATTGACTGCTGCCGTTGAGCAAGGCGGTCTTGCCGTCCAGCGTGGCGGCGGCCTTGAGCGTGACCCAGGGACGGCCGCGCTCGACGCGCGACAGAAAGCCGCGATGCACTTGCCGCGCCTCGGCTTCCATCAGTCCGGCGTCGGCGGCGATGCCGGCGGCGCGCAATATGGCCAGGCCGCGGCCGGCCACTTCGTGGTAGGGGTCCACCATCGCCGCGGCCACGCGGGCCACGCCCTCCTCGATCAGGCGCCGCGCGCACGGCGGGGTGCGGCCGTGGTGGCTGCACGGCTCCAGCGTCACATAGGCGGTGGCGCCGCGCGGGGACAGGCCGCGCGCCAGGCAGTCCTTGATCGCCTGGATTTCCGCGTGATCGCCGCCCACTTCCAGGGTGGCGCCCTCGCCGATCACCTCGCCGTCGCGCACCAGCACGCAGCCCACGCCGGGGTTGGGCGCGGCACGGCGGGTGGCCGCGGCGGCCAGGCGCAGCGCTCTTTGCATGTAGTAATGATCGTCGGCGGAGTCATTCATGATTCAACACTTCCATTCATGGGCCAGCAGACTGTACTGCCTGGCGTCGCAATAGCGGCCCTGCAACAACAAATACTCGCGCAGCACGCCTTCGTAGCGGAAACCCAGCCGTTCCGCCACCGCGTAGCTGCGATGATTGTCCGCCGCCGCGTCTATCGCCACCCGGTGCAGGCCCAGCGGGCCGAAAGCCTCGGTCAGCATTTGCGTCAGCGCCGCCTGCATCACGCCCTGCCCCACCTGGCGGCGGTCCAGCCAATAGCCGACGAAGGCGTGACAGTTCAAGGTGTCGACGGAGTGCAGATCGCAAACGCCGGCCAGCTCGCCGCCGCGCAACACCAGCCAAGTATAGGCTTTGCCGATCTGACGGCTGACGGCGGCGGATTCCAGAAAGGCGCGGGAGTCGGCCTCGGAGCGGGTCAAAGGCTCCCACGGCATCCACGGCCGCAAGGCGTCGCGGTTGGAGGCTATCAGCGCGAACAGCGCCGGAGCGTCGGACAACTCCGGCGCGCGCAGCGTGACATCGGAAGGCAGGGGTTCAGGCATGCGGGGCACCCGTGATGACAAAAGAATAGAACAGTCTACTCCAGCCATCCGCCGGGCGGTCAATGCGAGGACTTCTGGATTTCCTTGATGGCGTCGGAGAACTCGGACACATCCTGAAAACTGCGGTACACCGAGGCGAAACGCACATAAGCCACCTTGTCCAGGCGCGCCAGTTCATTCATCACCATCTCGCCGATCTCGCGGCTGGAGACTTCGCGCTCGCCCAGTTGCAGCAGTTTGTGACAGATGCGGTCTATCGCTTCGTCCACCAGCGCGGTGGGCACCGGACGCTTGTGCAGCGCGCGCAGGAAGCTGGTGCGCACTTTCTCGATGTCGAATTCCGAACGATGGCCGGCGGTTTTCACCACCTGCGGCATGCGCACATCGGCGGTTTCAAAGGTCGTGAAACGCTTCTCGCACACCGGGCAGCGCCGCCGCCGCCGGATGCTGCTGCCGTCCTCACTGACGCGGGAGTCGATTACCTGAGTATCGGCATTGCCGCAGAACGCGCATTTCATGACTTAATCCTAAGGGTTCCAATGTATGGATGTTATCAGCAATGCGCAGTCAAGTTAATGCCGCTATCGCCCGCCCATGAAAAAGACGCCCCGCGGGGCGTCTTTCAGCGGCCCAAACCAGCTTGGCTTATTTGGCGTACACCGGGAAACGATGGCACAGCGCGGTGGCTTGCTCGGCCACGCGGGCGATCAGCGCGTCGTCGTTCGGATTGTCCAGCACGTCCGCCACCAGATTGGCCACCTGGATGGCTTCGGCTTCCTTGAAGCCGCGGGTGGTGATGGCCGGGGAGCCGATGCGGATGCCGGAGGTCACGAACGGGGTTTCCGGGTCGTTCGGAATCGCGTTCTTGTTCACGGTGATGTGGGCGCGGCCCAGCAACGCGTCGGCGGCCTTGCCGGTCAGGCCCTTGGCGCGCAGGTCCACCAGGAACACATGGCTCTCGGTGCGACCGGACACGATGCGCACGCCGCGCTCGCCCAGGGTCTTGGCCATGATGGCGGCGTTCTTCAGCACTTGTTCCTGATACACCTTGAACTCGGGCAGCAGCGCTTCCTTGAAGGCGACGGCCTTGGCGGCGATCACGTGCTCCAACGGGCCGCCTTGCAGCGTCGGGAACACATTGCTGTTGATGCTCTTCTCGAACTCGGCCTTGGCCAGGATGATGCCGCCGCGCGGACCGCGCAGGGTCTTGTGGGTGGTCGAGGTCACGAAGTCGGCGAACGGCACCGGGTTCGGGTAAACGCCGGCGGCGATCAGACCGGCGTAATGCGCCATGTCCACCATGAAGTAAGCGCCGCATTTCTTGGCGATCTGACCCATGCGCTCGAAATCGAAGCGCAGCGCGTAAGCGGAGGCGCCGCCGATGATCAGCTTGGGCTTGGTTTCCATCGCTACGCGTTCCATGTCGTCGTAGTCGATTTCTTCCTTGTCGTTCAGACCGTAGGCGACGATGTTGAACATCTTGCCGGACAGGTTGGCCGGGGAGCCGTGGGTCAGGTGACCGCCGTGGCCCAGGTTCATGCCCATCACGGTGTCGCCCGGCTTCAGGATGGAGAAGTACACCGCCTGGTTGGCCTGGCTGCCGGAGTGCGGCTGCACGTTGGCGTATTCCGCGCCGAACAGCTGCTTGACGCGGTCGATGGCGAGCTGTTCCACCACGTCCACGTGTTCGCAACCGCCGTAGAAGCGCTTGCCCGGGTAGCCTTCGGCATACTTATTGGTCAGCTGGGAGCCCTGGGCTTCCATCACCGCGGGGCTGGTGTAGTTTTCCGAGGCGATCAACTCGATGTGATCTTCCTGGCGTTGGCACTCGGCTGCAATCGCAGCAGCGAGTTCGGGGTCGAATTTGGCAATCGTCTGGTCAGCAGCGAACATCTTTGACTCATCCATCAAAGGGTTAACGATGCGGGCATTCTACACGAAATGCCGAAGCGAAATCCTTAACGTGAAGCAATTGCGAGAGGCGACGACAAGCGCCCGCGCGCCACTTCCATCGACCCCACACCCCACCGGCAAGGAGACAAAGCCACAGCGATTTGCAGCCCAGCATTGGATAAAGCAACAATGCCAAGCACCCTCTTCCAATGGTTCGTCTCAGTGGAGAAAGATGAATGTTTTGGCTGGATCAAAACCAAGCCATGCCGACGGAGTGGTTCGCAGGTGCGCCCACGCCGGATCAGCGCTCCGCGTGGGTGGGGAATATCTACCGTGTCGCCTTAGCCCATCATGCCGATGGCTTCTTCGAAGTCGTGCCATTTGTTTTTGGCGCCTATCGCTACCTAATGTATTTTGCCAGCCTGGCGGGAGAAGTGCCTGGAGACGATGAGCAGGAGGTACGTAACTTTATCCGGACTTGGGCGCATGACTTTGAACCCGATATGCGCACAAGCCGGTTGGTAAAGTTCATGCGAGCCGATGCTATCAACCGCGACCATATCTACGAGCCGGACTCATGGCGCCTGGACAACCCCCGCCAGATTTTCAGTTTTGGGCAACATTTACTTGAAATTGTTGTCTACCATAGTCGGCTTATAGCTGAAACAAGGCAGTACTTTTACAAGCCGGCTCCAGGGCTTGGCAGGTTCTATGATAGGATTTGTCACTGTAATCAGCTGCTCATCCGAGAACTGGGCTTTAGCGCCATCCACAGCGTGGGACTTGAGGATACGGGGTATATCGGCTATGAAAAACAGCGTTAAATCACCCAATGCCAAGAAGCGGGTCTATGTATCCCAGACCACCGCCCACAGCTTGGCTAAGCTAAGCCATGATCTCGGTGAGGCTTGTTCCAAAGGAACTGTGGTCAAGGTGGAATCCAACCCACCATCATCGAAGAAACCGCCAACGCGCAAACTGCGCGTGGTTTGAAAAAAGCGCCGGATACCCGGCGCTTTGTCTTTCATCTCCTCACTCCCGGCTGTCCACCAGAATCAGTTCGGCGTCCTCGCTGGCGACGATGCGCAACAACGCTTCATCTTTGATCGCCGCGCCGTCGCGGGCTTGCAGCGCCACGCCGTTGACTTCCACCCGGCCACGGGCCAGCACCAGATAAGCGCAACGCTGTGCGCCCAACCGGTAATCGACGCTTTCGCCGGCCTTGAGGGCGGCGCCCAACACGCGGGCGTCGGCACGGATCGGCAAGGCCTGATCGTCGCCGTCCATGCCGCTGGCCAGAGCGACGAAGGCGCCGGAGCGATCCTCCTTGGGAAACGGTTTGCTGCCCCAGGACGGCTCGCCTCCGCGCCGCTCCGGCATGATCCAGATCTGGAAGATGCGGGTGTCGACGGCTTCCAGATTGTATTCGGAATGCACGATGCCGCGGCCGGCGCTCATCACTTGCACGTCGCCGGCCTCGGTGCGGCCCTGGTTGCCCAGATTGTCGCGGTGGCTGATCGCGCCTTCGCGGACATAGGTGATGATTTCCATGTCCGCGTGCGGATGCGGCGGAAAGCCGGTGCCCGGCGCGATGGCGTCGTCGTTCCACACCCGCAGCGCGCCCCAGTGCATGCGCGCCGGGTCGTGGTACTCGGCAAAGGAGAAATGATGCTTGGCATCCAACCAGCCATGGTGGGCTCCGCCCAGGCTGGCGAAAGCGCGATGTTCTATCATGCTGTCCTCCCGTATTGTGGCGAGGCGCCGCCTGCGCGGCGACGCGTCTGATGCAACCACTATACGCAGCGGGCCTGATGCTGATAAGCAGCGGGATCGAATAGCATGCTTTCCATTTTTGATGCAATCAATGCGCCATACTGATTTTTGAACGCTAAAATTGGAATCAATCTATCCAATCCCTGCCTATTTATGAAACGACTGCCCGATCTGGAAGCCTGGGCGATTTTCGCCAAGGTGGCGGAATGCGGCTCCTTCGCGCGCGCCGCCGCGGAACTGACGCTATCCCAGGCCACGGTGTCCAAGGCGATTTCCCGCCTGGAAGCCCGGATGAAAACCATGCTGTTGCACCGCAGCTCGCGGCGGCTGTCCTTGACCGAGGCCGGCCACGCCGCGCTGGAGCGGGCCAGCCGCATCCTGGCGGAAGGCGAGGCAGTGGAAGCCGACATCACCGAGCAATCCTCCAGCTTGCGCGGGCCGGTGCGAGTGACCGCGCCGATGTCCTTCGGGCTGTCCCACCTGGCGCCGCTGCTGCCGGAGTTCATGGCGCGGCACCCGGAAGTGGAGCTGGATTTCCATTTCAGCGATGAGCAAGTGGACCTGGTGGCCAAGCGCCTGGACCTGGCGCTGCGCATCGCCTCGCTGGCCGATTCCAGCCTGCTGGCCCGCCGCCTGTGCTCGGTGCGCATTCTGTTGGTGGGCTTGCCGGCGTATTTCGCGCGCCACGGCCGGCCCAGCCATCCCCGCGAGCTGTCCGCGCATCGCGCGCTGTTGTACAGCAACGCGCCCGGCGGCGAGTTCTGGCGCTTCCGCCACGCGGAGCAAGGCGAATTCGCGCTGGAAATGCCTTCGACGCTGCGGGTCAACAACGCCGAGGCGCTGACGCCGGCGCTGCGCGCCGGCCTGGGCCTGGCGCTTCAGCCGGAATTCCTGGCCTGGCAGGATGTGCAGGCCGGCGAACTGGAAACCGTGATGATGGATTGGCAGGTGGACCCGATCGCGCTCTACATCCTGACGCCGCCGGGCCGCAGCCGGCCGGCGCGGGTACAGGCCTTGATCGACTACCTGGCGGCGCGGCTGGCCGTCGCGCCATGGGCGGATTGCGGCTAGCCGCTAACGATAAGCGCAATGACAAAGCCCCGCTCAAGGCGGGGCGTAATCACCGGACAAGGCGGGACGAGGCTTAGAACCTGTTCAAAGTCTGCTGCGCTTCGTGAGGCGTAGCACGGTGAGTACGAGCTCAAAATGCTCATGTACCACTTGTACATTCCGCTTTTTCGCTCGTTTTCGCCTTGTCTCGCCCTTGCTCGCGAGACTTTGAACAGGCTCTTACAAATCGTCAGCGGTGAAGAACAGCGGCACGCCGTCCTTGCTGTCCGGATGCAGCTCCGCCAGCACATGCACTTCGCGCACATGGCATTCCGCCATCAGTTCGCGGAAGCTTTCCTCGATCAACTGCACATTGTCCAGCGCCGCCAGCGGCCAGACGAAGGCTTCCCAATTGCGCTCGTCGCCCGCGGCGGACAGGGTGATGTGCAGTTCGCCATTGTCGTGGGCGGACAGGATGGCCACCGGCTCCTGGTTCAGTTCGCGCAGTCTGCGGATCTGGCTGCTGGCGAACACCTGCATCGCCACCTCGAAGCGAGCGTAGTTGCCGGCCACCATCGCCTGCATCGCCGGCATCGGCGGGCGGGCGATGGGGAACAGCGTCACGCCGTCGGCCTTCAATTGCTCGCCCAGGAACTTCATCAGCGGCATGCCCCAAGCGCCCACCGCGCCACCGAGGCGCAGCGGCGGCTCGGCGCCTTCCGGCTGGATCGCCACGCCCAGCAGATAGCGCAGGAACACGCCCTCTTCCTTCACCGTGACCGGCGCCGGCTGCTGCGGCAGCAGCGCGCGCGCATGGGCCGGATCGCGGTTCAGCTTATAGAGCTGAGCGGAGTCCAACCCCACCACGCTGTCAGGATGCAGCAGCGCGCCGCCCAGCGCGACATCGGCATCGGCGGCGAACACGCCATGCTCGCGCAGCAATTGGTTCAGGCCGGCCACATCGGCGATCTCGCCCGGCAGCGTGGTCTGGTTCTTGCTGCCGGCCACCAGCACCAGCGGCATCGCGAAGACGATGGCGCGACCGCCGCCAGTGTTTTCCGCCGCGTCGCGCAGCGCATCCCACACCAGTTGATAGCATTGCTGAGACGGCACCATGGCCAGCGCCACCGAGATGGACAGCAGTTCGCCGCGCGCCAACATCTCGGCCATCGCGTCGCGCACTGCGGAGAACCACATTTCCCGGTCGGACTCGGTCTTGGCGTTCAACGCCGACTGGGCGTTGTGGATCAGCATATTGGTCAGCGCCACTTGCGGGTGGTACTGGCGCGGATCAGGGAGGGTATGGCGTACGGCGTCCATGAAGGGGAATCCTGCGGCAATCGGAAAACCGCTATTTTGGCACAGCTGCGGCCCCCATGGTGCGCCGCGACAGTGGCGATTCCAGTAGCGATGTACCAGATCAGCGACAGAAAAATATAATTTCACACATTTGCGAAAAACAACATGTTGACACTCGATACCGCAATCTGGATAATTCGTTCTCGTTGAGATGCAGCAATTGCTTCTTGATAGTTTCTCCTCTATTTCTCCTTTGTAGACTTGGCGCGGACCTAACGGTACCGCGCATTTTTTTTGCCTTTTTTCGGCGAAGCCCCATGCTAAGCAAACGCTAAGCTTCTGTTAATCAATCAAATTATTAAAATTCGTGTAGCAAGGAAACTTGCCTGCCGCCACCGTTTCACGCTCCCCGCGCGCTCCTTTATCCCTATCTCCAGCCCGCCTCGTCCCGTCCGCGCCGCAAGCCCAATTCATGCCATTTAGATTTAAACGAACGAAACATATGACTAACAGCATTAGAACGGATTTCGTTTGTGAAAATTTAGGAAAACGGACAAGGAAGAACTGTTGGATTCGAAAACAAATGAACAAGACAAAGACGTCACCGTGAACGGGCGACTGGGGAAGGCTGGCGGCGGCGCAGCGCCGATGAGGAGCAGATGGTTGCTGCCACGCAAAAAACAATGGGCCGCACGGTAAAAAACCGTACGGCCCACATGCTATCCGTAAACGAGTTACGGAAATATGACAAATATCAACGGTGTTCTACTTGCGTCACATCGCGCACCGCGCCAGTGTCGGCGCTGGTGGTCATCGCCGCGTAGGCGCGCAAGGCCGGGCTGACCACGCGGTCGCGGCCCAGCGGTTTCCACGCGTCGCGGCCCTTGCCTTCCATCGCCGCGCGCCGCGCCGCCAGCGCTTCATCGCTGATCGCCAGGCGGATGGAGCGGCCCGGGATGTCGATCTCGATGCGGTCGCCCTCTTCAACCAGGCCGATGGCGCCGCCCTCGGCCGCTTCCGGCGACACATGGCCGATGGACAGGCCGGAAGTGCCGCCGGAGAAGCGGCCATCGGTCAGCAAGGCGCAGTCCTTGCCCAGGCCCTTGGATTTCAGATAGCTGGTGGGGTACAGCATTTCCTGCATGCCGGGGCCGCCCTTGGGGCCTTCATAGCGGATCACCACCACGTCGCCGGCCACGATGCGGTCGGCCAGGATGGCCTCCACCGCCACGTCCTGGCTTTCAAAGATGCGGGCGCGGCCATTGAACTTGAGGATGGAGTCGTCGACGCCGGCGGTTTTGACGATGCAGCCGCGCTCGGCGATATTGCCGGCCAACACCGCCAGGCCGCCATCCTGGGAGTAAGCATGCTCGCGGTCGCGGATGCAGCCCTCGGCGCGGTCGTCGTCCACCGTCGGGTAACGCATGGACTGCGAGAAGGCGATGGTGGTAGGCACGCCGCCCGGCGCCGCGCGGTAGAAGCGCCGCGCTTCGCTGTCTTCGCCGTGGCGGCAGATGTCCCAGGCTTCCAGCGCCTCGCCCAGCGTGGCGCTGTGCACGGTGGGCACCTCGCGACGGATCAGGCCGGCGCGGTCCAGCTCGGCCAGGATGGCCACCACGCCGCCGGCGCGATGCACGTCTTCCATATGGTATTTCTGGGTGGCCGGCGCCACCTTGGCCAGACACGGCACCGAACGCGAGATGCGGTCGATGTCCGCCATCTTGAAGTCCACGCCGGCTTCCTGCGCCGCCGCCAGCAGATGCAGCACGGTATTGGTGGAGCCGCCCATGGCCACGTCCAGGCTCATCGCGTTCTCGAACGCGGCCTTGGTGGCGATGGCGCGCGGCAGCAGGCTGGCGTCGTCCTGTTCGTAATGGCGCTTGGTGATGTCCACGATCAGGCGGCCGGCGCGCAGGAACAATTCCTTGCGGTCCGCGTGCGTGGCCACCAGGCTGCCGTTGCCGGGCAGGGACAGGCCCAGCGCCTCGGTCAGGCAGTTCATGGAGTTGGCGGTGAACATGCCGGAGCAGGAGCCGCAGGTGGGACAGGCGGAACGCTCCACGCGCTCGACGTCCTCGTTGGACACCGCGCTATTGGCGGCCTCCACCATCGCGTCCACCAGGTCCAGTTTGCGGATATCGTTGCCCCACTGCACCTTGCCGGCTTCCATCGGGCCGCCGGAGACGAACACCACCGGGATGTTCAGGCGCATCGCCGCCATCAGCATGCCGGGGGTGATCTTGTCGCAGTTGGAGATGCACACCAGCGCGTCGGCGCAGTGGGCGTTGACCATGTATTCCACGCTGTCGGCGATCAGGTCGCGGCTGGGCAGGCTGTAGAGCATGCCGCCGTGGCCCATGGCGATGCCGTCGTCGATGGCGATGGTGTTGAATTCCTTGGCCACGCCGCCGGCGCGTTCGATTTCCCGCGCCACCAGTTGGCCCATATTGTGCAGGTGCACATGGCCGGGCACGAACTGGGTGAAGCTGTTGGCGATGGCGATGATGGGCTTGCCGAAGTCATCGTCCTTCATGCCGGTGGCGCGCCATAGAGCGCGGGCACCCGCCATATTGCGGCCGGCGGTGGAAGTGCGGGAGCGGTATTGGGGCATTGCTGATTCCTTAATCTCTACATGGGCGGAAAGGCGCTCCAGGCCTGGCCTGCTTTAAGGCCGGGCCGCCTGGCTCCGGGTGCCGGGGAGCTCAAGGCAAAAATGCGCCGGGCGGCGGGTGGGCCGCGCGACGCGTGGGAACGCTTTCCCATATAATCCGTCCACATTCTTTTACCGCAAACGCACACGGCTGACAAATGATCATTCATCCGCAGTTCGACCCCGTGGCCATCCAGCTGGGCCCGCTGGCCATTCATTGGTACGGCCTGATGTACTTGCTGGGCTTCGCCAGCTTCCTGATCCTGGGCAATTACCGCATCAAGCGCGGCCACGCTTTCCTCACTTCCAAGCTGCTGGACGATCTGTTGATGTACGGCGCCGTCGGCGTGGTGCTGGGCGGCCGCCTGGGCGAGGTGCTGTTCTACCAGCCCGGCTATTATTTCAGCCATCCGCTGGAGATTCTGATGGTGTGGAAAGGCGGCATGTCCTTCCACGGCGGCTTCATCGGCGTGCTGCTCGGCGTGGCGCTGTTCGCGCGCAAGCACGGCCGCAGCTTCTGGGAAGTCACCGACTTCATCGCGCCGCTGGTGCCGCTGGGCCTGGCCGCCGGCCGCATCGGCAACTTCATCAACGGCGAGCTGTGGGGCCGGGTGGCCGATCCCAAGCTGCCGTGGGCGATGCTGTTTCCGCAGGCAAAGATGGATGATCTGATCCAGGCGCAGCAATCGTCCGACCTGATGGTGACCCTGCTCAACTACGGCGGCCTGCCGCGCCATCCGTCGCAGCTGTACGAGTTCGCGCTGGAAGGCCTGGCGCTGTTTGCGCTGCTGTGGTGCTTCAGCGCCAAGGCGCGCGCGCGCGGCCAGGTGTCGGCGCTGTTCCTGATCGGCTACGGCCTGGCGCGCTTCGGCAGCGAATACTTCCGCACTCCGGACGCCGGCATCTTCGGCCAGTCCGACGTGATCAGCATGGGCCAGTGGCTGAGCCTGCCGATGATCGTGATCGGCCTGGCGCTGTTCTACCTGTTCGGCAAGCGCAAGGCGGCCTGAGCCGGGCTAGGCTAGAATGCTTGCCATACACGGCGGTTTTTAGTCCGCCGCTTCAAGGCCAGTCTTAATGACTGGCCTTTTTGAATCCCTAGCCCTTGCGGCTTTTCGTCCGCAATAGAGGAAAACACTGCCATGACCGCCATCAAACTGACGCTGGCCGGCGCGCTGCTGGCCGCCGCCACCCTGGCCAACGCCGCCCAGACCGTGCTCAAGGTCTCCGCCATCCCCGACGAATCCCCCACCGAGCTGCAGCGCAAGTTCGCGCCGCTGGGCCAGTATCTGGAAAAAGAGCTGGGCATCAAGGTGCAGTTCGTGCCGGTGTCGGACTATGCCGGCGTGGTCACCGCGCTGACCTCGGACAAGCTGGACATGGCCTGGCTGGGCGGCTTCACCTATGTGCAGGCCAGCCAGCGCGGCAAGGTGGTGCCGCTGGTGCAGCGCGAGGAGGACAGCAAGTTCACCTCCACCTTCATCACCAGCGGTCCGGCCAAGAGCCTGAAGGAGCTGAAGGGCGACAGCTTCGCCTTCGGCTCCGCCTCCTCCACCTCCGGCCACCTGATGCCGCGCTACTTCATGCAGAAGGACGGCATCAAGCCGGAAAGCTTCTTCAAGAACGTCGCCTATTCCGGCGCCCACGACGCCACCGTGGCCTGGGTCGCCGCCGGCAAGGTGGAAGCCGGCGTGCTGAACAGCTCGGTGTGGCAGAAGCTGGTGGAAAGCAAGAAGGTGGATAGCGCCAAGGTGCGCGTGATCGCCACCACCCCGGCCTACTACGACTACAACTGGACGGTGCGCGGCAGCATGGACAAGGGCTTGCAGGACAAGATCCGCCAAGCCTTCCTCAAGCTGGACGCCAAGAACCCGGAACAGAAAGCCGTGCTGGATCTGCAGCGCGCCAGCCGCTTCATTCCCACCAAGCCGGACAACTATAAGGGCATAGAAGCCGCCGCCACGGCCGCCGGGCTGCTGAAGTGAGCCTGGAGCTTCGCGGCGTCGGCCTGAAGCTGGGCGGCGCCGCCATTCTGCGCGACATCGATCTGCAGCTTGCCGCCGGCGAGCAGGCGGCCCTGATCGGTCCGTCCGGCGCCGGCAAGAGCACCCTGCTCTTGCTGGCCAACACTGGCCTGCGCCCGGATAGCGGCACGGCGCGGCTGCTGGGCGACGATCCCTGGCGCTTGCCGCGCCGCGCCTTGCGCGCCTTGCGAGCGCGCATCGGCAGCGTCTACCAAGCGCCGCCGCTGCCGCCGCGTCAGCGCGTGATCCACGCGGTGGCCGCCGGCCGGCTGGGCCAGAGCGGCGAACTGGCGGCCTTGCGCCGCCTGCTGTGGCCGGACGACGCCGCCGGCGTCGCCGCCGAGCTGGAACGGCTGGGCCTGGCCGGCAAGCTATGGCAGCGCTGCGATGAGTTGTCCGGCGGCCAGCGTCAGCGTGTCGGCATCGCCCGCGCGCTGTACCAACGGCCGGAACTGTTGCTGGCCGACGAGCCGGTATCGGCGCTGGACCCCAGGCTGGCCGACGACAGCATACGCCTGCTGTGCGAGGACGCCCGCGCCCGCCAGGCCACGCTATTGGTCAGCCTGCACTCGGTGCCGCTGGCGCTGGCGCACTTCCCGCGCATCATCGGCCTGCGCGACGGCGCCATCGCCTTCGATCTGCCGCGCGAGCAAGTCGACGCCGCTCTGCTGGCCGAACTCTACGCCGGCGATACTCCCGAGAGCGCGGCAGAGCCAGCCGCGCCCAGCGCGGCGCTCAGGGGCTTGCAATGCTGAAGCCCGCGCCGCGCGACCCGGCCGCCCGCGCGCGGCTGGGCTGGCTGCTGCTGACGCTGGCCTTGCTGCTGCCGACGCTGCCGCTGACCCAGTTCACGCTGAGCACCTTGTTCAATGGCGACACCTGGCTCAGCCTGGCTCGCTTCGCCGCCGGCTTTCTGCCGCCGGCCCACGACAGCGACTTTCTGAAAGAAGTGGCCAAGGAAACCGCCACCACGCTGGCGGTGGCCAGCGCCGGTCTGTGCCTGGCCATGCTGCTGGGCGCGCCGCTGGCCTTCGCCACCAGCCGCGCGCTGGACGATCACCAACTCACCGCGGTCCGGCCGCGCCGCACCGTCCTGACCGCGCAAAGCCTGCTGCGCGGGTTGATGGTATGGCTGCGCGGCGTGCCGGACATCGTCTGGGCGCTGCTCTTCGTGCGCGCCGCCGGCCTGGGCAGCCTGCCGGCGGTGCTGGCCTTGGGCCTGGCCTACGGCGGCATGCTGGGCAAGGTTTACGCGGAAATCCTGGAATCCCAGCCACGCGCGCCGGCCCAGGCGCTGGCGGCTGCCGGCGCCAGCCGCTGGCAACGGCTGTGCTGGGCGCTGTGGCCACAGGCCTTGCCGGAATTGATCAGCTACAGCGTCTACCGCTGGGAATGTGCGATCCGCGCGTCGGCGGTGATGGGCTTCGTCGGCGCCGGCGGCATCGGCCAATTGCTGGATAGCAGCCTTAAAATGCTCAATGGCGGCGAGGTCGGCACCTTGCTATTGGTGTTCCTGTTGCTGGTGGGCTTAAGCGAGGGCGTCAGCCGCTGGTCGCGGCGCGCGCTGGAGCGCGACGGCGGTGGACCCTGCCTATTGCTGGCCGGCGGCGCGCTGACCGCGTTCAGCCTGTGCTGGCTGTGGCCGGATTGGCGCGCCAACGGCTTTGATTGGCGCGGCCTGCCGCGCTTCGCCATGGAATTCCTGCCGCCGGACCTCTCCGCCCCAAACTTGCGGCAACTGGGACAAGGCGTGGTGGAAACCTTGGCGATGTCGGCGCTGGGCACAGTGCTGGCGGCCTTGCTGGCCATGCCGCTAGCGCTGCCCGCCGCCGGCCGGCTGGGGGCCACCGCCAAGCGCGCGACGCGGCTGTTGCTGAATATGCTGCGCGGAATTCCGGATCTGCTGTGGGCGGCGCTGGCGGTATTGGCGCTGGGCCTGGGGCCGGCCGCCGGGGTGCTGGCGCTGGCGCTGCACACCGCCGGCGTGTTGGGCCGCCTGTTCGCGGAAACGCTAGAAAACGCGCCGCCGCAAGCGGAACAGGCGCTGCTCAACGCCGGCGCGGGCCGCGTCGCCGCCTTCTGCTACGGACCGCTGCCCATGGTGACCAGCCAATGGCTGGCTTACACGCTGTACCGCTGGGAAAACAATATCCGCATCGCCACCGTGCTCGGCATCGTCGGCGCCGGCGGCCTGGGCCAGCAGCTGTATCTCGCGCTGTCGCTGTTCCAGCAGCAGGCCGCCGCGGCCATCATCCTGGCGATGGTGGCGCTGTCCTGGGGCGTGGAACAGCTGAGCCGCGCGCTGCGCCAGCGCATGGGCTGAAACGAGGAACGGGGCGGCAAGCCTACGCTTGCCGCCCCGTCCGTTCCCACCCCATTCTTAATTGGCTTCCTTGCAGGCCACCAATCCACACACAAACATCGCGAAACCCGCGAACCCCAGGGCCTTGGCCACCAAGAACGGCCACTCCGGCGTGCCGCCATTGCCGCCGGACGCGCCAAAGCCCGCCAGCATCAGTCCCAACCAGGCCACGCCGCCAGCGGCCAGCAAGGCGCAAGCCGCGCCGCCATACCATGCTCTCTTGCTCATCACGGTTCTCCTCATCTCACACTTGAATCTTCTTATTGTTCACATCCGCCCCGCCAACAACCCGGCCAGGCCCAGCAGCCAGCACAAGCCGGTCGCCAACAGGAAGCCGCGCAGCAAACGGGCCATGCCGCGCTGCCGCGCTTCCAGCGAGCGACCAGCCAAATCGCGGCCAAACAGCCGCGACAAGCTCAAGTCCAGTTCCTCAAGAGTGCCAGCCGAATCCAGCGCCCGCAACAGCGCGGCGTCCAATTGCAAGCGCCAACCTAGCCAGGCCTGCCATAAAGCGACAGCCGCGCACAGCGGCAGCCACAGCGCCGACGGCGACGCCAGCGCCATCAAGGCCAACAGCCCCCAGCTGGGCCAGCACAGCCAACGGCTGGAAGCCAGCACCGCGGCGCTCAGCCGCGCCTGAGCGAGCTCGGTCTTCATAACGGCTCCATTCGCGCGCACTGACGCGCCAGCTCCGCGCATTGCGCATCGCTCAACTCCACGCGCTGGCGGCGTTGCCGCAGCAGCGCGCGCGCCTGCTCCACCGTGCTGGCGCGGCCGCTAAGCACCAGCCAGGCCAGCAATACCACGGCGCTGCGGGTCAAGCCCAGCGCGCAATGCACCAGCAGGGGCCCGCGATGGCTGGCCCGCAACTGCTGCAAGGCCAGCGCCGCCTGCCGCAGCTGCGCCGGCGGCGGCAGCAACAGGTCCAACAAGGGCTGACTGTGATAGGCGGCCGCGGCCGGCGCCTGGCGGTCGTATTCCGCGGCCAGGTCCAGCACCGCGACGAAGCGCGCGTCGCGCGCCGCGCTGACCGGCCCCAGCCAGACCTCCTCGACCACCTCCTCGGCGCCCGGCAGGCGGCGCAGGAAATAGCCATGCACCAAGCGCGCGGCCAGGCTATAGGGCCACAACAGCACGCGCGCGGCGAAGCGGCGGCGGCCGGCGTGCTTTTGCAGCGCGGCCGGCCCCAGCCGCCAATAAGCCAGCGTCAGCACGCCCAAGGCCAATGCCGGCCAGGCCAGCAGCCAGCCCCAAGCACCCAGCGTCGCCGCCAATGCCAGCAGCAGCGCGGCGCCCACCGCATAACGCGCGCCCAGCCGGCGGCTGCGGCCGGGCTCGGGCGAATGCCAGGCCGGCGTTGCCGGCGCCGGCATCGGCCACAGATAGCAGACCAGCACCGCCAGCGCGAAGCCGGAAGGCACATCCCAGAAATGGTGCTGCCAAGTGGTCAGCACCGACACGCCGATCAAGGCGAACCAGCCATGCAGCAGCCAAAGCCAGCGCGGCGGCGTGTGCTGCCAGTAGCGCAGCCATAACACAAACAGCAGGCCGATGTGCAGCGACGGCGCCTGGTTGAACGGTTTGTCGAAGCCCATCAGCAGATCGAACATCCGCCCGAACACGCCATCCAGCGGCGGGCGCTCAAAGCCGAAGCGCAGCGGAAACAGCAGGAAGCACAGGCAGGACAACAGTGTGACCGCCAGCAGGCGCTTGGCGTGGGCATTGAGCTCGGCGCGGCTGGCACACAGAAAGAGCGAGACGCCGTAGAGCAGGTCTATGCTCCAGTACGGCACGATGGTCCACGGCCACAGCGGAATGGCGCGCTCCCAGGCCATCGCCACATTGCCCACCCGCTCCGGCGGCAGGCCGGCCGCGTAGTGATTGGCCGCACCGTAGAGCAGGAAAAAACTGGGGCCCAGCAGCAACAGCCACAGACAGGCCAGCCGCCAGGGCCGGCCGGCGCTCATCGCCGCCACCATAGCAGCAGCGCCAATAATGCCAGCGCCAGCAGCCACGGCCAGCGCCGGGGGCGCGGCTCCGCCAACGACGCGACTGCCTCGCCGGTATCCGGCCACTCATCTTCGTCCGGATCTTGCTCGCTTTCCCAGACGCGATATTTCTCGCGCCACTCCAGGCTTTTGCTCAGGTCCTTGCCGCGATAGACGCGCTCGGCCAAGGCATCCATCGCCGGCCCCCAGCCCAGCTCGGCTGATTTCAACAGCCAGGACTCGGCCTGGTCCGCCTTGCCGAAGAAGCGGCGATCCAGATAGAGCCGGCCCACGCCGTAGCAGCCCCAGGACGCCACATCGGCTTCGGCGGACGCGGCGGTCTGCAGCAACAGCCCCTCGGCTTCGCGCAGATAATCAGCGGCGCGTTTCGGCTCCGCATCGCTGAGCTTTTCCAGCACGTACGCAACGTGGATAGCACCAGCCTTATGTCCTGCCGCCAGCGCCTGGCGGTAACGGTGCAGACTGCGTTGCAAGTCGGAATCGCCTGCATCGCCAAACAGCCAGGCCTCGCCGGCCGCTTCCGCGCCTTCCGCCGAACCAAGATCGGCGGCCTGCTCGCAAAAGCTGAGGCCTTCGGCCAGATAGCGCTCCTCCTCGTCCACATTCAGCAACACCCAGCCAAAGCCGCTCAATACATGATGCAACTCCAGCGGCGCGTCGCCGGCATGCCGCCGCGCCACGCGCATGCCTTCGTCGAACAACGGCTGCGGCAGCTCCGGGCAGGCGGCCAGGATCACGCCGCTCAATTGCGTGTCGACGCGCAGCGGCTCCGCCGGCGCGCTCACGCCTCGGCCTCGGCCAGCGGCTGCGGCCGTTCCGCCGCGGCATCGCTGCGGCGACGCGCCAGGCTGACGCTGAAAATGCCCCACTCGTCGATGCGCTGCTCCAGCTTCTCGAAGCCGGCGTCGGCCACCAATTGATCCATCTCCTGCTGGGTGCGGCGGCGCATGATCCAGTCCGCGCCGCCGCGATGGCTGCTCAGCGTGCGCGCGATCAATTCCAGCTGCGGATGCCAGGGCTGGTTGGTGTAGACCAGATAGCCGCCGGGCGGCACCGCCTCGGCCAGGCCGGCCAGCGACTGACGAATCGGCTCGTTCTCGGGGAATAGCTCATAGAGGCCGGACACCACCGCCAACGTCGGCGCCGGCTGCAGCGCCGCCAGGCTGGCGCGATCGAAGGCATTGCCCTGGTCGAAACGCGCCACCGCGTCCAAGCCGCGCTCGGCGATCAGCCGGCGGCCGGCGCCGACATTGATGTCGCTGTAATCGCGCAGTTGCACATGCTCCACCGGCTGGCCGGCGATGGCGTCCAGGATGTAGCGGCCATGGCCGGCGGCGATGTCCAGCAGCCGCAGCGGCTGGCCGTCGGCGCGCAGGCGGCCCATCGCCATGGCGATCAGTTCCTCCAGATTCAGCTTGCGCTGGCGTATGCCCTTCCAGCCCACGCTATCCAGATAGGCGCGGTCGCCCAGGCGGCCCAGCGGGCTGATGCCGGACACCTGGTTGCGGTACACATAGTCCAGGGTGCTGCCGGAATCGAAACCGGTGCGCCAGCCCAGGCGTATCCCCGCCGACAATCGTCCCAGCGTGGCCAGGGTCAGCCGGGTCAGCGCGAACTGCCAGCGCAGCGGCGACAGCCAGGAACGCGGCTGCTGCAGCTGTTGGTATTCCAGCGCGGTGTAGCCGGCGGCGTCGGCGCGGCTCAGGTCCACCGCCGGCGCGCCGGCCTCCACCCGCTGGATGAAGGCGCGGATCTTGTCCAGCGCCGGCGCGCGGTCGCGCTCGCCCAGGGTGTCGTGGTAGAAGCCAGGCAGCAGGTGCATTTCCTTCAGCGGGCTGCCCAAGTGCTGGAAGAATTCGCGCTGCGGCCCCTGGTGCACGACGAAATCCGCGCCCGACATCAGCAACTGGGTCGGCAGCGTGATGGCGCCGGCATCGGCGACGATGCGCTCGGCGGTATCGTACAAGGCCAACAGGATGTTGGAGGAAATCGGCCGAGTGATCAGCGGGTCGCTGTTGTAGGACGCGATGCGTTCCGGATCATGGGTCAGGAAGCGCGCCTTGACGTAGGAATTGACGAAGAAATTGCCGCGCAGCCGCTGCATCAGCCGGAGGCCGGGCCGGGCGAAGGGCACGTAGAGCTTGACCTTGAAAGCCGGCGAGGCCAGCACCAGCGCTCGCACGCGCGGCGCGTAGTCGTGCGCCCAGGTGGCCGCCAGCACCGCGCCCACGCTCTGGGCGATCACCACGATCTCCTCCATCGCCAAGCCATGACGCTGGCACAGATGGCGGACGAAGCAGTCCAGATCGCGCACCGTGGCGCCCAGGCTGGGGCTGTAGCCGCGCGGACCCTCGTTACGGCCGTGGCCGCGCGCGTCCCAGGCGAACATCGGCGTGTCCGCCAGCTGCAATTCGTCCACCAGGTGCTGCAGGCGGCCGGAATGCTCGTGGCCGCGGTGCAGCAGCACGATGGCGCGCGGCCGTGGGCCGGAGCTCAGCGCCGGCCAATGCCGATAAAACAGGGTTTGACCATCAAAGCTGACAAACTGCGATTCTTCGGCTTGGCGCATGCTCAGGCTCCTTTCAAGCCTCCTGCTCCGCCGGCGCGGCGGGCAGCGTTTTTTGCTTCAAATGCAATAGCGATTCGCGGATGCGGTCGCGGAAAGCGGCTTTCTCTTCCAGCCACTGCAGCGGCCGACCGACGGCGATGTCGACGAAGAACGGCACCGGCAGCCATTGGCCGCGTCCCATCGCCCGGCCCAGGCCGTGCAGATAGACCGGCACCACCGGCACATCGGGAAAATCGCGAGTCAGATACCAAATGCCGGACTTGATCTCGGACAACACCTCGGGCTCGCCGCGCGAGCCTTCCGGGAACAGGATCAGGATGCGGCCCTGGCGCAGCGCCTCGCGGCAGCCCTCCAGCGGGTCCAGGCCCTTGGCCACGCCGCCGCGCACCACCGGGATGATGCCCACCACCTGGGTGGCGAACCAGGCGAACAGGCGGTTCTTCAGGAAGTAGTCCGCCGCCGCCGCCGGCTGCACCTCGGGGATGCGGCCCAGCGGAAACAGGCTGTACAGCGCCAGGATGTCCAGATGGCTGTTGTGGTTGGCCACCACGATGGCCGGGCCGCGCAGCGGCAGCCGCTCCTGGTGGCGCACCGTCACCCCCAGCCACAGCCGCACCACCGGCCGGGCCAGCAGCAGTACGAACAGAATGCGCAGCAATCGGCTCATCATCGGCTCAGAAGTACAAGTAGTGGACATAGTGGAAGAACAGCGGCGCGGTATAAGTCAGCGAATCCAGCCGGTCCAGCACCCCGCCGTGGCCGGGCAGCAGGCGGCCGGAGTCCTTGACCCCGATGTCGCGCTTCACCGCGGAAATCACGATGTCGCCGATAAAGCCCATCACCCCGATCAGCAGGCCGGCCAGCGCCGCGTGCAGCGGCGAGAACGGCGTCAGCAGCGGCCCCAGCAGCCAGCCCAGCAGGCAGGTGGTCAGCGCGCCGCCGAGGAAACCCTCCAGCGTCTTGTTGGGCGAGACCTTGGGCGCCACCTTGCGCCGGCCGAAGGCCTTGCCCCACAGGTATTGCGCCACATCGTTGAGCTGGGTCAGCGCCACCAGGTAGAACAGCAGCATCGCGCCCTGGGCCGGTTCGCCGATATGGGTCAGCTGTGGCAGGGTCAGCACCGCGGCCATGTGGCTCAGGCAGAACACGCAGATCATCAAGCCCCATTGCAGCGAGGCGGCGGCCTTGAGAAAGCCCTGGGTCTCGCCGATCAGCACCATGCGCATCGGTAGGAACAGGAAGATGTAGACCGGGATGAAGATGATGAACATGCCGTACCAGTGGATGCCCAGCCAGTAATACTGCAGCGGGATGCTCAGATAGGCCCAGAACAGCACCACGTGGTCGGCGGTGCGAGTGGCGCACAGCGTCAGGTATTCTTTCAGCGCCAGGAAGCTGATCAGCGCGAACACCACCAGCGCCAGCGGCACATTGCCCAGCAAGGTCAGCGAGAAGCAGGCGACGATCCACCACCAGGTACGGATGCGCAGCTTCAATTCCAGCCAGTTCTTCTGCGGCGAGCGGCTCTCCAGCACGCGGATGGCAACGCTGGCGATCACCAGCAGCGCGAATACGGCGCCCAGCGCCCAAATCAATGCCTGCGGCAACAGCGGTTTAAACATCTTCGCCCTCTTTCAAAATGGACCGCGCCCGATTGACGCAGGTCAGCGCCATCAAGGCGGCGCTCAATCCAAACACCCAGCCGCCCCAGGCCGCCGCCTGCGGCCACAGGCCCAACAGCAGCGCGTAGGCGCCGTACGCAAAGGCGCGGTCGCTCTTGCCCATCGGCCCGTCGTAACGCCGGCTCGCGCCCAAGCTGGGCCCCAGCACGCCGACGAACTCGGTCAGCAGCGCCAGCACCACCGCCAGCGCCACCCAGGCTGGCTGCGCCAGCAGCAGGGCGAAGGGCAGATAGAGCGCGGCGTCGGACACCACGTCGCCCACCTCGTTGAGAATGCCGCCCAGCCACGACTTTTGGCCGTGCTCGCGCGCCAGCATGCCGTCGATGGCGTTCAGGGCCATGCGCAGGAACAGGAACACCGGCAGCAGCAGCCAGGGCAAGGGCCGCTCCGGCTGGCAAGCCAGCCAGCCGCCGTAGGCGATGGAGGCCAGCATGGCGCCGAGCGTGACGTGGTTGGCGGTGACGCCAAGGGAAACCAGGCCGCGCAGCAAGGGGCGCAGCAGGTCCTGAAAGCGGGATTTGAGTTGGTAAATACTAGGCATGTCGCTTATGCGGACGGCGATGAAAGGGTGCGGCTATCGTGCCCCGTCACTACAGTCGTCAAAAAAAGTTTCAAATCCGACTCCACGCCCGGCAATGGGACGGGGCTTCGGAAAACCGCGATTATGCCGATTGCAGGAAAGGGCGGCAAAGGAAATTGTTTGTCAATCCTACCTAAAACAATCACTTCCGTTACCGGATTGGGTCTATTACCCGGCCTGAAAAGCCATAACAAGCATCAGGCCACTCCACCCAAGCGAAAGCCAAGGGAGCGCTCTCCAAGGCCTTGATGCCCGTGTTTCACCTATTCCGCCCAAGGCATTGTTCCAATGATGAAAATCACCAGATCAAAACAAATTGGCATATGGGACTAATTTTTAATAATTTCCAAGAATTTGCAAGATGCCTTAGCATCAGCTCATCGCATGTCATGGGTTTATCCATGGCAGGAAATTTCTCGGAATCACGATGCGCCGGCATCTTCTGAAAACGCGCCGCCACAGGCGCGATCGAAACCCGCGGCGCGTCTTCAGACTAGGGGCATCACCATGAAACACGCCATCGCACTGGCCATCGCCTTGAGCGCTACCGCCACCGCCGCCTGGGCCGACCGCCTGGACGACATCAAGAAAGCCGGCGTGCTGCGTGTCGCCGCCTTCGACAGCAACCCGCCCTTCGGCTTCCTCGACGCCAAAACCCGCCAGATTTCCGGCCTGGACGTGGACGTGGCCCAGCACATCGCCAAGAAACTGGGCGTCAAACTCAGCCTGATCCCCACCAACCCGGCCAACCGCGTGCCGCTGCTGGTGTCCGGCAAGGCCGATCTGGTGGCCGCCAACTTCACCGTCACCGACGAGCGCAAGAAGCAAGTGGCGTTCAGCCTGCCCTACTTCGCCTCCGGCCAGCAGTTCATCGCCCGCAAGGGATCGTTGCAAAAGCCGGAGCAACTGGCCGGCCTGCGCGTGGGCGTGGACAAGGGCACCACCCAGGAAGTGAACCTGCGCGACAAATACCCGAAAACCACCGTGGTGGCCTATGACGACACCCCGCTGGCCTTCACCGCGCTGCGCAACGGCAATGTCCAGGCCATCAGCCAGGACGGCTCCAAGCTGGCCGCCTTGCTGGCCAATGCGCCGGACAAGGCCAAGTTCGAGCTGGCGCCGTTCACCCTGACCCGCGAATACCAGGCCATCGGCCTGCCCAAGGGCGAGGCGCGGCTGCTGAAGGCGGTGAACGACAGCCTGCTGGAGCTGGAAAAATCCGGCCAGGCCGCCAAGATCTACAATCAGTGGTTCGGCCCGGCCACCAAGGCGCCGCTGCCTAGGGACTTCAAGATCGGCGAAGCCAGCTAAGACCCGCGTTTTCCCATCCGTATCCCCAGCCGCCGGGCACGCCCGGCGGTTTCGCCATTTCAGACGCCGCCGGCGCTGCAAGGCGGAGCGCAATCGCAATACAGGACCGCAAGCAATGAATCCCCCCTCCTGGCTCGGCCACCACTGGCTGGAGCCCCATTATCTGGGCTGGCTGCTCAAGGGCGCGCTGCTCACCGGCTGGCTGGCCCTGCTGGTCTGCGCCGCCGCCACCGCGCTCGGCATGCTGCTGACCGCGGCGCTGGAGTCGCGCTGGCGCGCGCTGGGCCGCGGCGCCGGACTCTGGGTCAGCCTGCACCGCAACACCCCGCTGATGGTGCAATTGCTGCTGTGGTATTTCGGCGTGGCCGGCCTGCTGCCGGAGGCCGCCATGCTGTGGCTGAACAGCCCGCGCAGCCTGCCCTTGCCGGGCGGCCTGGCCTTGCCGTGGCCGTCCTTTGAATTCCTGGCCGCGCTGGTGGGCCTGACGCTATACAGCGCCAGCTTCATCTGCGGCGAACTGCAGGCCGGACTGCGCGGCGTCGCCGCCGGCCAGCGCCAGGCCGCGCGCGCGCTGGGCATGAACGGCTGGCAGGAATTCCGCTGGGTGGTGCTGCCGCAGGCCTGGGCGCTGGCGCGCCGACCGCTGATCGGCCAGTACACCGCGGTGGTGAAGAACACCTCGCTGGCGATGGCCATAGGCGTGGCCGAGCTGTCCTACACCTCGCGTCAAGTGGAAACCGAAACCTTGCTCGCCTTCCAGGCCTTCGCCGTCGCCACCGCAGCCTATCTGCTGCTGGTGCTACTGACCCAGGCACTGAGCCAGCGCGGCGAGCCGGCATGGAGGGCGCCGCGATGATGCCGCCGGTGATTCAGGACAATCTCGATTATCTGCTGTGGGGCAATCTGGCCAACGGCGAGCCCGGCGGCCTGCTGCTGACCCTGGCCATCAGCGCCGCCGCCGGCGTGCTGGCCAGCCTGCTGGGCCTGGCCGGCGGCATCGCCCTGGTGATGGGCGGACCCGGCTCGCGCCGCGCGCTGGGCACGCTGGTGGCGCTGCTGCGCGCCATACCGGTGCTGATGCTGATCTTCTGGTGCTATTTCCTGCTGCCCATCCTGTTTGGCGTGGATATCCCCGGCGTGCTCACCGTGGTGCTGGCGCTGGCGCTGATCAACGCCGCCTATCTGAGCCAGTCGGTGCAGGCCGGCATCGCCGCCATCGGCCCCGGCCAATGGGCGGCCGGGCTGTCGCTGGGGCTGGACCGCTGGCAGACGCTGCGGCTGATCGTTCTGCCGCAGGCCTTGCGCATGATGCTGCCCTCCTTCGTCAATCAGTGGATCACCCTGATCAAGGACAGCTCGCTGGCCTATGTGGTGGGCGTGGCCGAATTCACCTTCGTCGCCACCCAGGTCAACAACCGCGAACAGGTCTACCCGCTGGAGATTTTCGCCTTCATCGCGCTGGCTTATTTCCTGGTCTGCGGCGGCCTGCAGTTGCTGGGCCGCTGGAGCGACAGGCGCTGGAGTCTGCCGGCCCGGGCCTGAGAACCTGTTCAAGGTCTGCTGCGCTTCGTGAGGCGTAGCACGGTGAGTACGAGCTCAAAATGCTCATGTACCACGTGTACATTCCGCTTTTTCGCTCGTTTTCGCCTTGTCTCGCCCTTGCTCGCGAGACTTTGAACAGGCTCTGAGCCCGGGGAAAACCTTCCCGGGTCTTGAAGCGACCTCATAGCATTGGGCAGCGCACGCGCCGGAGTCCTGTAGCGCGGGGCTCCGGCTTTTTGATTCGAGCAGAATGCGTTTCACTTGGAACCGCGGCGAGCAAGCGCTTGATCCGCGTCAAGCCGCCTCGCAACAGCCCGTGCGTCTACGGGGGAGCCGGGCGTAGCCTATTTCGGTCTCGGACAATCAGGATAATCATCATGCACTTGTCGCTACGCTTCGCCATCGTTTCCGCCTTCGCCGCCCTGCACCTCAGCCCGCACGCGCACGCCATGCCGGCCGCGCCGGACTACGTCGACGACAGCCAATACCTGTCCGCCGCGCGCCAGCGGGTGCTGCCGCCGGACATCCCTTGGCGGGGGGATAGCCAGCGCTTCGCCGCCAAGGCGGACGACCCATGGGCCACCCCGCTGGAAGCCAGCGGCTTCAAGCACACGCCGGCCTACCCGGAAACCATCGCCTATCTGAACCGGCTGGCCGCCGCCAAGCCGGCGCTGCTCAAGCTCAGCCCGATGGCGGAGAAAACCGACCAGGGCCACGACATGATGATGGCGGTGGTGTCCGCCGCCGCCGACAAATCGCCGCAGGGCCTGCGCGCCAGCGGCAAGCCGCTGATCTATGTGCAAGCCGGCATCCACCCCGGCGAAGCCAATGGCAAGGACGCCGGGCTGATGCTGATCCGCGACCTGCTGATCCGCGACGACGCGCTGCTGTCCAAGGTCAACCTGCTGTTCGTCCCCACCGTCAACGTGGACGGCGACATGCGCTACGGCAAATACGGCCGCATCAACCAGAACGGGCCGGAACAGACCGGCTGGCGCGTCAACGGCCGCAACCTCAACCTGAACCGCGACTTCACCAAGCTGGACAGCCCGGAAATCCGCAATGTGGCGCGCGCGCTCAACGACTACCAGCCGGACTTCTTCATCGACACCCACAGCACCGACGGCGTCAACTACCAGTACGACGTCACTTATTGCAATAACGGCCAGGGCTGGTCGCCCGCGTCCAGCCGCTGGATGGACCAGGTGATGACGCCCGAGGTCTATCGCGAGCTGCGCCGCTACGGCCACGAGCCCAATGTCTGCATCTCGATGAACGACAACGAGAACCCCGACAAGGGCTATTACCCGTATTACAGCGACCTGGCGCGCTTCTCCAACCAGTACGCCGACGCCCGCGGCATCCCCGCCATCCTGGTGGAACTGCACGCGCTCAAGCCCTACAAGCAGCAAGTGCTGGGCAACTACGTGCTCTACCGCGCCATCTTCGACAGCGTGTCCCGCCATTACGACGGCCTGCGCGCCGCCATCGCCAAGGACCGCGCCGCGCGGCCGGACCCGGTGACGCTGACCTGGAAGGAAGCCGAGGGCAAGCCCAAGCTGGTGGACTTCAAGGGCGTCAAGTTCGACAAAGTGCCCTCCCCCATCACCGGCGACAAAATCGTGCGCTGGAGCAATCAGCCGCGCGACTACCGCCTGCCCATCACCCCGCTGACCGTGCCGGACCTGATCGCCGCGCGGCCCAAGGCCTATGTGGTGCCGGCGCAATGGCACGAGGTGATCGCCCGCCTGCGCGCCCACGGCATCCAGCTACGCGAGCTGAGCCGCCCGGAAACCCTGGACGTCACCGTCTACCGGCTGGACGACATCAAGCTGGGCACCCCGTTCGAGCCGGATCGCGAATCCGCCGACAAGATTCCCGGCTACGAAGGCCGCTTGCTGATAGACGGCAAGCCCAGCCCGCTGCAGCGCAAAGTCACCTATCCGGCCGGCTCCGTGATGGTGGACCCGCAACAGCCGCTGGGCACGCTGGCGATGCTGCTGCTGGAACCGAGCAGCCCGGACTCCTTCCTGCACTGGGGCTTCTTCAACGCCAACCTCACCTCGGCGGAAGCGCCGGAAGCCTATGTGATGGAACCGATGGCGCGGCGCATGCTGGCGGAAAGCCCGGCCTTGCGCCAGGCCTTCCAGGCCAGGCTCAAGGACCCCAAGTTCGCCAAGGACCGCAACGCCCGGCTCAACTGGTTCTATGAGCAGACCCCGTTCGCCGACAGCAATCGCTTCCTCTACCCGGTGGGCATCGTGCGCTAAGAACCTGTTTACGATCTGCTGCGCGTCGCGGATGCCTTACACGGTGAGTGCGCCTTCGAAATGCTCATGTACCACGCGTACATTCCGCTTTCTCAGCCGCAACGCCTTGTCTCGCCTTAGCTCGCGAGATCGTAAACAGGTTCTAAACCCTGGAGCGCGCAAGCGGCGGCCGGTTTGTCTACACTAGAAGGATTCAAACCGGACGTCGCCATCATGGCGGCCAGGACAACAACTCGCATCAGGCGGGGCGGGCAGCAGATCGTTTCCATGTTTGCAGCGGCGGACCGGCCTTGGCCGGTCAACAGCCGCAACCAGGAGAAACCCATGCACATCAAGGTCCTCGGCGCCGCCGCCGGCATTGGCCATCCCCATCACACCACCAGCTTCCTGATCGACGACGACACCCTGATAGACTGCGGCACCGGCGTCACCAGCCTGCGCGCCGACGAAATGCTATCCATCCGCCAAGTGTTGCTCACCCATAGCCACGCCGACCACTGCGGCTGCCTGCCGCTGCTGGCCGATGTCCACGCCAGCCATCGCGGCCCCGGCCTCACGGTCTACAGCCAGCAGGAAACGCTGGACGCGCTGCGCGCCCATCTGTTCAACGGCGAACTGTGGCCGGACTACACCCGCCAGCCCAGCGCCGAACAACCCTGGCTGCGGCTGCAGGCGGTGGAACCCGGCTACGCGCTGCCGCTGGGCGAAGGGCTGGCCACCGCGCTGCCGGCCAATCACAGCGTGCCGGCCTTGGGCTGGCTGATAGAAGGCAGCTGGCGCGCGCTGGCCTTCAGCGGCGACAGCGGACCCTGCCCGGCCTTTTGGCAATGGGTGTCCAATGTGCCCTCGCTGACCGATGTGATCTGCGAGCTGACCTATACCGACGAACGCCAGGCCGAGGCCGCGCGCCAGGGCCATATGACGCCGGCCCTGCTGCTGCCCTTCCTGCCGCAACTGCCGGCCAACACCCATCTGTGGATCAGCCATATCGACCCCGGCTGCCGCGAACACATGCTGGAACAGCTGCACTCGGAATACCCCAACGGCCTGCGCGTCTGCCCGCTGCGCGAAGGCATGCTGATCGAACTGTAGCCGCCGGAGGTCCGCGCGATGCAAGGCTATCAACTCTCGTTCTTCACTCAGCAAGGTCATAGTCACGATGGCCAGCCGCTGGCGGAATGGATCGTGCAGCAAGCGCGGCGGCTGGGCATACGCGGCGCTACCTTGTTCGCCGCCAGCGAAGGCTACGGCCGCCACCGCCGGCTGCACTCCGCCCACTTCTTCGACCTGGCGGACCAGCCGGAAGAAGTGACGCTGGCGCTCAGCGCCGACGAGGCCGAACAACTGCTGGCCGCGCTCGCCGCCGCCGGGGTCAGGGTGTTTTACGTGAAAACGCCGGTGGAATTCGGCGTGTTGGGGGAGGAGGAATCGTAAAAGCGCAGCGCCAAGGGACGGCGGATAAAACAAACCCGCCGATGGGCGAGGGAGAAGCTGCGTCGATTCAAGCGCTCAAACGCTCCGGCAGAGGCTGACGCTCTTCCTTCATATGCTCGTACACGTCTTTCACCAGCGCGACGATGCCATGCAAAGCCTTGTCCTGAGTACTGTCAAGGTGCGACAGCAAGGGAAACTCGTCGCAGAGCCCAACATACTCCTCGTCTTCCGACGACCAGACGACCCGGTATGAGTAGTGTCGATAATCCATCTTACGCTCCTTCAATCTTCTCAATCGCTTTCAGCACCTGCTTAACCTGATAGGCTTTCGCTTTGCCGTGGCCATTGTCTTGAATATTAACCCCGCCCGGCACACCTGGGATCTTGTAGATATGATGGCTGCCCTTAGAACCTGTTTACGATCTTTTTGTAAGCGATAATGGGCTAGTGAAGAGAAAA
>NZ_JAYSGF010000041.1:0-42701 GCF_041912965.1 Chromobacterium sp.
TTCGTTTCCGTCGCTGCGTTGTCTGCTGAGGAGGCGAACTATACGTCACGCCCCCTCACCCGTCAACACCTTTCGCGATAAAAACCGTAACAAAAGCAGGCCACACACCCCAAACCATTGATACGTCAGCGGATATCCACAAGGGGTATTTAATGAAGCCCCATCACACCCGCGAAACACCTAGCAAAACGGGCCGGGGAGCGACTCCGGCCCGTGCCTGAAATACGTGTTTCCTCAGTTTTTCACGCCCTCTTCCGGCTTCAGGAAGGGAAGGAAGGCCTTGACCACCTCGGGATCGTCCGGCTTGGTGCGCGTTCCTATGCTGATAACCTTGCTGGCGCCGGGCAGGATCAGGTATTTGTGGAAGTTCCAGGTCGGCGCGTCGTCAGTGGCCTGGATCAGCGCCTTGAAGAAGGGCTGCGCGTCCTTGCCGCGCACATGCCCCTTGCTCGCCATTGGGAAGGTCACGCCGTAATTGGCTTCACAGTAGGCGCCGATCTCGCTGTTGCTGTCCAATTCCTGGAAAAAGTCATTGCTGGGAAAACCCACCACCATCAGGCCGCGCGCGCCATAGTTCTGGTACAGCGCTTGCAGTTGCTTGAACTGCGGGGTGAAGCCGCAGTGGCTGGCGGTATTGACGACCAGCAGCGGGCGATCGGCATATTCGCACAGCTTGATCTCGCCCCCCATCAGGCCCGGCACGGTGTAGTTCAGCAGGGCTGGACACGCCGCCATGGCCGCCTGGCCGCAAAACATCAAGAGTATGCCTAATTTTTTCATCTCGCCCTCCTCGGCTTCGCCATGCTTGATGGCCACATAAGATAATAAGGCAATGCCTGGAGCATTGCCTTATCTATTGTCGCCGCTTCCGCCGACTGGCGGCTGCTGTCATTCCTGCTGGCTGGCGATATCGGCCCGTACCTTGTCCATGTCGAGCTCGCGCAGCCCCTGGATCAACTGCTCGAATTGCGCCGCCATCATCGCGCCGGCCTGGTTGAACACCATGATGCCGTCCTTGATCGCGATCAGTGTCGGGATGGAACGGATATTGAAGTGCGCAGCCAGGTCGCGCTCGTCTTCGGTATTGATCTTGCCGAACACGATGTCGGCGTGTTTTTCCGATGCGGCTTCAAAGGTAGGGCCAAACATTTTGCACGGGCCGCACCACGGCGCCCAGAAATCGAGGATGACCAGGCCTTCCTCTTTCATATTGGCGTTGAAGTTGTCGGCATTGAGGTTGATGTAAGCCATAAGATGTCTTTCGCTGTTCAGAGCGCCCGCCAGCGGCGGACTGTTGCAGCAAAGATAGGTACGCCGCGGCGGCATTGCAAGACTGTCGCCCAGTTGAATTTATCAATCCAAGCAATAGCGACGGCCTTGCTCCGCAAGCTCAGCCAATAAAAGGCAGGGCCAGATATAGCTTGATCACGATGGCGTTGACGATGTCGATGAAGAAGGCTCCGACCATCGGCACCACCAGGAAGGCCAGATGCGAGGGACCAAAGCGCTCGGTCACCGCCTGCATATTGGCGATGGCCGTGGGCGTGGCTCCGAGACCGAAACCACAATGGCCAGCGGCCAATACCGCAGCATCGTAATTACGCCCCATCACCCGGAAGGTAATGAAGATCGCGTACATCGCCATCGCCACGGTCTGCGCCAGCAACAACACAAAGATGGGCAGCGCCAACGCCGCCAGATCCCACAAACGCAGCGACATTAGCGCCAGCGCCAGGAACAGCGACAGGCTGACATTGCCGAGCACCGACACTTCACGCTCGAAGATCTGGTACCAACCCAGTGCCGCCAGCCCATTGCTGATCAGCACGCCAACGAACAACACGCAGACGAAGGTGGGCAGTTCCAGCGGCGTGCCCTTGAGCAGGCCGCCGATGAAAGTGCCGCCCAGCAGGCAGACGGCGATCAACGCCAGGGTTTCGATGAAGGAGTGCGGCGTGATCAGCCGCTGTGCGTCCGGCTGCTCGAAAGCCAGCGGCGGATCGTCGGCGTTGTGCTCGGCGCCCGGCGTCTTCACTTTCTTGACCAGGAAGCGCGCCACCGGGCCGCCGATCAAGCCGCCCAGCACCAGGCCGAAGGTGGCGCAGGCCAGCGCCAGTTCCGACGCCGAGGCCAGTCCGTATTTGGAAGTAAAGGTGCCGCCCCAGGCGGCGCCAGTGCCGTGACCGCCGGACAAGGTGATGGAGCCGGCCAGCAAGCCCATCAACGGGTCCAGGCCCAGCAGGCTGGCCAAGGCGATGCCCAGGGTGTTCTGCACCAGCAGCAAGCCGACCACCACCGCCAGGAAGACGCCGACGGTCTTGCCGCCCTGACGCAGGCTTTTCAGATTGGCGTTAAGGCCGATGGAGGCGAAGAAGGCCAGCATCAACGGAGTTTGCAGCGAGGAATCGAAGCGGACTTCGCTGCCGGTGAATTGACGGAACAGCAGCAGCAAGGCGGCGATCAGCAGGCCGCCGACCACCGGCTCGGGGATATTATAGGTGCGCAGTAGAGCGACATGCGCCACCAGTTTGCGCCCGAGCAGCAATACCAGCGACGCGGCCACCAGGGTGCCGTAGAAATCGAGTTGGATCATCGGGTCTCCATATTATTGATGAGCGAAGGCACGCGCTTGATTCAGACTAGCATGCGTCGAAATCTTGTCGCGCCCTGCAATACGATAGGAAACCCGGTGATAAAGTTCGGCTTCTAATTAATCGAAGCCTTATATATAGGATTCGGAACGCTAGCTGCGCTGAATCTGCCAACACTGGTGAATGGAGCGGTTGCGGAAGTCTTCCGGCACCGATTGCGCGCTGATGTCGCGGATGACGTAGTCTTCAGCCAACCTCTCGTCCAGCTTGAAGCTGCGCAGATTATTGGAAAAATACAAGGTGCCGCCCGGCGCCAGCAGCGCCATCGCGTAATCGATCAGCCAGACGTGGTCGCGCTGCACATCCAGGATGTCGCGCATCTTCTTGGAGTTGGAAAAGGTGGGCGGGTCCATCACGATCAGGTCGAACTGCTTGCCGCCATCCACCGCGTCTTCCAGGTACTGGAACACATCGGCGCGCACCAGTTGATGCCGGGCGAGGTCCAGGCCGTTGAGTTCGAAGTTGCGGCGCGACCAATCCTGATAGGTATTGGACATATCCACCGTCTCCGAACTGGCCGCGCCGCCGCAGGCGGCATAGACGGTGAAGCTGCCGGTATAGGCGAACAGATTGAGAAAGCGCTTGCCGGCGGCCTCTTCCCGCACCCGTTTGCGGGTGTTGCGGTGGTCTAGGAACAGACCAGTGTCCAGGTAGGCGTCCAGATTGACGATGAAGCGCTGGCCGAATTCATCGATGATGAAGTCGTCGCCCAACTGCCCCACTTTCTCATACTGGCTGACGCCCTTCTGGCGACGGCGGTTCTTCAGCGTCACCGCTTCCGGCGCCACGCCGGTCACAGCGCACAGGCTGTCCACCACCGCGTTGATCCAGTCGCGGTAGGCATCGTCTTCCATCTCCCAGCCGGTATCGTATTCCTGCAGATGAACGCGCTCGCCGTACAGGTCCACCGCGAACGGGAACTGCGGCACATCCTTGTCGTAAACGCGCCAGGCATCCAAGCCCTGGCGGCGCGCCCATTTGGCGTGGTGCTTGTAATTCTTGGCCAGGCGATTGGCGAATGGGCTGACGTCCAGCATGGGTCCTCGATTTCAACGGTGGCATGACAAAAAACAAACGCGCCGCTGACTGCTGGCGGCGCGCTGACGGATATCCGATTCTATTACAGCCGCGGCTATTCGGACGAATACATCTCGATCAGCTTGCGGTAAACCGGCTCCGGCAGGTACTGGCGAATCACGCTTTCCCAGCCGCGCGGTCCCACCAGGCCCTTGACCATCGTCGACGACACCTCGGCGTATTCACGCGGCGGCAGCAGGAAGATGGTGGTGATGTCCGGGTGCAGGTCGGAGTTGATATAGCGCATGGTGCGCTCGTACTCATAGTCGCTGGCGGTGCGGATGCCGCGGATGATGTAGTTGGCGCCTATGCTCTGCGCATAGTTGACCAGAAACTGGTTCTCGAACACATCCACGCGCAGCTTGCTGAAACCGCCGGTAACCGAACGCAGCAAGCCCACCCTTTCCTCGACGCTGAAGGTACAGTGTTTTTCCGGGTTCACTCCGACCGCCACGATCAATTCGTCAAACAGTTCCACCGCTTCGCGAATCATCCAGAGATGACCATTGGTCACCGGGTCAAAGCTGCCCGCATACACGGCTCGCTTCAATTCTCGTTTTCCTTTGACTGTGTGTGCCATGGCGAATGTATCGTGGTCGTTGGGGGTGGGTAAAGCAATTTTTGTGCGTTGCGCAAAATGTTTTGCCTCTGTCGCGACTATCCACGGCAGAATCTGTCCATTCCTCTGATTATCGACAATGCCGCGCCAAAAAAAAGCGGAGCCGCTAACGCGACTCCGCTGGCTGGGCCACAATAGGCTCAGACGTTGATTTCTTCCGCCCGGTGGCAGGCAATCATGCGCTGATCCAGCTCGCGCAACTCCGGCACCTCCTGCCTGCAGCGTTCCTGCGCATGCGGGCAGCGCTTGTGGAAGGCGCAGCCGCTAGGCGGCTTCAGCGGACTGGGCAATTCGCCCTCGATCTTGATCTTGATGCGGCGCTGTTCCGGATGGATGGACGGCGTCGCCGACAGCAGCGCCTGGGTATACGGATGCAGCGGCCGCTCGTAAACGCGGTTCTTTTCTCCCACCTCCACCGCGCGCCCCAGATACATCACCATCAGATCGTCGGCCACATGTTCAACCACCGACAGATTGTGGGAAATGAACACATAGGCGGTCTTGAACTCGTCCTGCAGATCCATGAACAGATTGAGCACCTGGGCCTGGATCGACACGTCCAGCGCCGAGGTCGGCTCATCGGCCACCACGATTCTGGGATTCAGCATCATCGCGCGGGCGATGGCGATGCGCTGGCGCTGGCCGCCGGAAAACATGTGCGGATAACGGAAGTAGTGCTCCGGCCGCAGACCGACGCGCTGCATCATGCCGCGCACTTTCTCCTCGCGCTCCCTGGCGCTCAAGGCGGTATTGATCTGCAGGGGCTCGGCCAGCTGGCTGCCTATCTTCTGACGCGGGTTCAGCGAGGCGTAGGGGTTCTGGAACACCATCTGCACCTTGGTGCGCATCGCCTTGAGTTCTGCGCTGCTGGCGGTCGCCGCATCCTGACCGTCCAGCAACAGCGAGCCGGAAGTCGGTGCTTCGATCAGCGTCAGTTGCCGCGCCAGCGTGCTCTTGCCACAGCCGGATTCGCCCACCACCGCCAGCGTCTTGCCGGCCTGCAGCTCGAAGGAGACGCCGTTGAGCGCCTTGACTTGCGCCGAGGGCTTGAAAAATCCCTGCGACACATCGTAATAGCGGGTCAGATCCCGCGCTTGCAGTACGCTGCTCATTTCGCCTCCTGATCCGGCAATGGGTAGTGGCAGCGCACAACGCCGCCTTCCACGGGGGTCAAACCCGGACGCTGGGTCCGGCAGTTGTCCTTGACATAGGGACAACGCGGCGACAACAGGCAGCCGCTGGGGCGGTCGTACTGTCCCGGCACGATGCCGGGCAAGGTGTTGAGGCGATGCGCGCCTTTGCTGTGCTCCGGAATCGACGACAGCAGCGCCTCGGTATATGGATGGGCCGGATGATTGAACACGCCGGGCACCGCGCCCATCTCCGCCACCTGGCCGGCGTACATCACCGCCAGCCGGTGCGCCACCTCAGCCACCACCGCCAGATCGTGAGTGATCATGATCAGCGCCATGTTCTGGCTCTTTTGCAAGGACACCAGCAGTTCCATGATCTGGGCCTGGATGGTCACGTCCAGGGCCGTGGTCGGCTCGTCCGCGATCAAGAGCTTGGGATTACAGGCGATGGCCATCGCGATCACCACGCGCTGGCTCATGCCGCCGGACAACTGGTGCGGATAGGCGTCCAACCGCGAGGCCGGCGCCGGAATCTCCACCAGTTCCATCAGTTCCAGCGCGCGCCGCTTCAGCGCCGCGCCGCGCAGGCCCTGATGCAGTTTCAGCACTTCCATGATCTGGTAGCCGACGGTATAGCTGGGATTCAGCGAGGTCATCGGGTCCTGGAAGATCATCGCGATGTCCTTGCCGACGATCTTGCGGCGCTCACGCGCGGAAATGGTCAGCAGGTTCTTGCCGTCGAAGCTCAATTCATCGGCCACGATGCGGCCCTGGCCTTCCAGCAGCCCCATCATCGCCATCATGGTGACCGACTTGCCGGAGCCGGATTCGCCGACGATGCCGACGATCTCGCCCTGGTCCACCGTCAGGTCCAGCCCTTCCACCGCGCGGAAGGGATTCTTTTCCGAACCGAACTCCACCGAGAGGTTCTTGATTTGCAGCAAACTCATGTCTATCCCCTCAAGCGGCGCGCTTCAGTTTCGGGTCCAGCGCGTCGCGCAGGCCGTCGCCCATCAGATTGATGGCGAGCACCGACAGCAGAATGGTCAGGCCGGGCAGCGTCACCACCCACCAGGCGCTTTCTATGTAATCGCGGGCCGAGGCCAGCATGGTGCCCCATTCCGGGGTCGGCGGCTGCACGCCCAGGCCGAGGAAGCCCAGCGCGGCGATTTCCAGGATGGCCGAGGAGAAACTCATGGTCGCGTGCACGATCAGCGGCGCCATGCAGTTGGGCAGCACGGTGACGAACATCAGCCGCGGCAGGCCGGCGCCGGCCACGCGCGAGGCGGTCACATAGTCGCGGTTCAACTCGGTCATCGCCGATGCGCGGGTCAAGCGCACATAGGCGGGCAAGGCCACGGTGGCGATGGCTATCATCGCGTTCATCAGACCCGGCCCGAGAATGGCCATGATGGCCACCGCCAGCAGCAAGGAGGGCAAGGCCATCATGATGTCCATCAAGCGCATGATCGCGCTGCCCAGCGCCTTGGGAAAGAAAGCGGCCAACAGGCCGAGCACCACGCCCGGCAGCAAGGCCATCACCACCGAGCACAGGCCGATGAACAGCGATAGCCGCGCGCCGTGGATCAGTCGCGACAGGATGTCGCGGCCCAATTCGTCGGTACCGAACAGGAATTGCATAGAGCCGCCATCCACCCAGGCCGGCGGCGTCAGCAGATGGTCGCGGTATTGCTCGATCGGGCTATAGGGCGCCACCAGCGGCGCCAGCAGCGCACAGGTGGTGACGATCAGCATGAAGATCAGGCCGGCCACCGCGCCCTTGTTGTGGGAAAAGCCCTGCCAGAACTCCTTCAGCGGCGAGGGGTAGGCCAGCGCCAGATCCTGGCCGGCGTTGGCTTGCGTATTCTGAGTCATAAGATCCACCTACTGGCTGTTACTTGGCGTGACGGATGCGCGGATTGGCGATGCCGTACAGGATGTCGACGACGAAGTTGGTGACGATCACCATCGTGGCCACCATCAGGATGCCGTTCTGCACCACCGGATAATCGCGGCGGCTGATGGCGTCGATCAGCCATTTGCCTATGCCCGGCCAGGAGAAGATGGTTTCGGTCAAGACCGCGCCGCCCATCAGCGTGCCCACTTGCAGGCCGATCACGGTCAGCACCGGGATCAAGGCGTTGCGCAGGGTATGGATGAAGATCACCCGCGCCGGCGACAGGCCCTTGGCGCGCGCGGTGCGCACATAGTCCTCGCGCAGCACTTCCAGCATCGACGAGCGCGTCATCCGCGCGATCACCGCCAGCGGGATGGTGCCCAGCACGATGGCGGGCAGAATCAAGTGCATCAGCGCGTTCTTGAACGCGCCGGCATTGGCTTCCGGATCGGCGGCTTCCGCCAGCCAGGAATCAATCAGCATGAAGCCGGTTTGCGGATGGATGTCAAAACTCAGGTCAACGCGGCCGGACACCGGGGTCCAGCCCAGCTTGACCGAGAAGAACATGATCAGGATCAGGCCCCACCAGAAGATGGGCATGGAAAAACCGGTGAGCGAGATGCCCATCACGCCGTGATCGAACAGCGAACCGCGCTTGATCGCGGCGACGACGCCGGCCAGCAGGCCCAGCACGGTGGCGAAGATCAGCGCGGCGATGGCCAGTTCCAGCGTGGCCGGGAACAGGGTCTTGAACTCGGTCCAGACCCCGGTCTTGGTAACCAGCGATTCGCCCAGGTCGCCGTGCAGCAGATTGACCACGTAATCGAGGTACTGGGCATACAGCGGCTTGTCCAGGCCGAGGCGGTGCAAGGCCTCGGCGTGCATTTGCGGGTCGAGCGCGCGCTCGCCCACCATCACCTCGACCGGATCCCCCGGGATCATGCGGATCAGGCCGAAAGTCAGCAGCGTGATGCCGAAGAAAGTGGGCACCAACAGGCCCAGCCTTCGCAGAATAAAGGAAAACATGAGAACTTCTCCCTTGCGCCGGCCCCAATGGGCGACTGGGCGCAATACTCAACTTTGAGACCCAGGGCTGACGACACCATGACGATGCAACGGCGCGCGACGACCCTATTGCGTTTTGGGAGACGTTACCGGGGATAAACGGAGAAGAAGCAAGGAAAACAGCAGGAAGAGCGCCGAAGCGATGGCATGCAACTGAACCACCCACCCACATCAGCTGCGCCACCGCCACGGCAAGTGCAAGATAGCACTCGTCGCCGCAGATGAGCTTGACCCAGGTCAAGCCGGACGCACAGCCTCTCCACGCTGTGACTGACTACCCTCTGAAGACCACCCTGTAGACGTTCCGCCGCCATCGGGCCCGCCGCCTCTGCGTGCGGCTGGAAACCCAAGGCTTGTAATGGCTAATAGAACCCAGTTTCTGCGCTGAGGCAAGACGCGCCGGCGCCGGCCGCGACGCGGCAGGCGGGACAGGCCCGCATCAGGAGTTCCATTCGCCGAACTTAGTCAAAACATCGGGGGCTAAGCCCCCGATGTCGCTGCTTGCATGAGGGGGCGGCTTACTTGACGCTGACACCGTAGAAGGAATTCAGGCCAAACGGGCTGACCTTGAAGCCTTGCACCGATTTCAGCATCGGCTGATTCACGGTGGAGTGGGCGATCGTGGTCATCGGCACTTGCTGTTTGACGATTTCCTGAGCCTTCATGTACAGCTTGGTGCGCTCCGCCACATTGGAGGTGCGCTTGCCTTTCTGGATCAGGTCCTCAAACGGCTTGTAGCACCACTTGGAGAAGTTGTTGCCGTTCATCGCGTCGCAACCGAACAGCACGCCCAGCCAGTTGTCCGGGTCGCCGTTGTCGCCAGTCCAGCCGATCAGCATGGAATCATGCTCGCCAGCCTTGGCGCGCTTGATGTACTCGCCCCATTCGTAGGAGGTGATCTTGGCCTTGACGCCGATCTTGGCCCAGTCCGCCTGCACCATTTCCGCCATCAGCTTGGCGTTGGGGTTGTACGGACGCTGCACCGGCATCGCCCACAGGCTCAGCTCGAAGCCGTTGGGATAACCGGCCTTGGCCAGCAAGGCCTTGGCCTTGGCGGCATCGTAGGGCACGTCCTTCAGGCTCTTGTTATACGACCACTGGGTCGGCGGCATCGGGTTGGTGGCCGGCTGGCCGGCGCCTTGGTACACCGCGTCGATGATGGCTTTCTTGTTGATCGCCATATCCAGCGCCTGGCGCACTTCCAGCTTTTCCAGCGGCTTGTGCTTGACGTTGTAGGCCAGGTAGCCCAGGTTGAAGCCCGGCTGGGCAACCACCGCCAGCTTGGAATCGGCCTTCATCGCCGCGATATCGGTCGGCCGCGGATTGACGGTGATCTGACACTCGCCGGCCTTCAGTTTTTGATAACGCACCGAGGCGTCGGTGGTGATGGCGAACACCAGATTGTCCACTTTCGCGCCATCCGCCTTGTTCCAGTAATCCTTGTTGGCGGCGAAGCGGATCTGCGCGTCTTTCTGGTAGCGCTTGAAGATGAACGGGCCGGTGCCCACCGGCTGCTGATTGATCAGCTGCGGCTTGCCGGCCTTGAGCAGCTTGTCGGCGTACTCGGCGGACTGCACCGAGGCGAAGCTCATCGCCAGGTTTTGCAGGAAGGCCGCGTCCAGGCTCTTCAGCGTGAACTTGACGGTATTGGCATCCACCTTCTCGACCTTGACGATATTGGTGTCCAGGCCCATGTCGGTGAAATACGGGAATTCGGTCGGGTAGGCTTTGCGGAACGGATGGTTCTTGTCGATCATGCGGCTGAAGGTAAACACCACATCATCGGCGTTGAACTCGCGGCTGGGCTTGAAATAGTCGGTAGTCTGGAACTTCACGCCCTTGCGCAGATGGAAGGTGTAGCTCAGGCCATCGGCGGCCACGTCCCATTTCTCGGCCAGCGCCGGCACAACCTTGGTGCCGCCGCGCTGGAATTGCACCAGGCGGTTGAATACGGTTTCGGCGGACGCGTCGAAGTCGGTGCCGGTAGTGTATTGACCCGGATCGAAACCGGCCGGGCTGCCTTCCGAGCAGTACACCAGAGTGCCGGCGGCCTGGGCCGACATCGCGGCCCCCGCGATCAGGCCGGCTGCCAACAGCGCTTTCTTGACAGTTTTCATAATTATTTCCTTTCCCTTGTACAGACTCGTAGGTCTTGCTTTATCGGTGGGTTCAATGCCCGCCATGGGGGGATACATTATGCAGAGAGGACGCTTTTGACAAGCGTCCTCTGCTTTTTTCTGCCAAGCGCCCTTCGCGCTAGGACTATTTTTACCGACTTATCAGATTTTCCTCAGCACAACACTGCCCACCGAATAGCCCGCGCCGAAAGAAGAGATGACACCGACATCGCCGCTGCGCAGGTCGTCAGAATGCAGATGGAATGCGATGATCGAACCGGCGGAACTGGTGTTGGCATAGCGGTCCAGGATCACCGGCGCCTCGACATCGCCGGCCTCGCGGCCGAGCACGCGCCGGGCGATCAGCTGGTTCATCGCCAGATTGGCCTGGTGCAGCCAGAAACGCGCCACCTCGGCCGGCGCGATGCCCAGGCCGTCCAGGTGCGCGGCGATATGCTCGCCCACCATCGGACACACTTCCTTGAATACCTTGCGGCCCTGCTGCACGAACAGCTTGTCCGCTTGGCCGATGCCGCTCTCGTCGCAACGATTGAGAAACCCGAAATTATTGCGGATGTTATTGGAGAACACCGTGGCCAGCTTGCTGCCCAACACCTCGTAACGCTGCGCCGAACTGGCCGCATCGGCCCGCTCCAGCACCACCGCGGTGCAGGCGTCGCCAAAAATGAAGTGGCTGTCGCGGTCGCGGAAATTCAGGTGGGCGGAACAGATTTCCGGGTTCACCATCAGCACCGCGCGCGCCTGGCCGCTGGCGATGGCGTTGACCGCGGTCTGAATGCCGAAGGTGGCCGACGAGCAGGCCACATTCATGTCGAAGGCGTAGCCATCGATGCCCAGCGCCTGCTGCACCTCGATCGACACCGCCGGATACGGCCGCTGCATATTGGAGCAGGCGACGATGACCATATCGATGTCGGCGGCGCTGCGGCCGGCCCGCTCCAGCGCCTGGCGCGCTGCGGCCACCGCCATTTCCGCCTGAATCGACAACTCGTCGTTGCCGCGCTCCGGCAGATGCGGCGCCATTCTGGCCGGGTCCAATACTCCGGACTTATCCATCAGAAAGCGTTGCTTGATGCCGGAAGCCTTTTCGATGAACTCGGCGCTGGATTCGGCCAGCGCTTCCATTTCACCGGCGGCGATGCGTGCCGCGTGCTGCTGATTGTGAGCCTGCACGAACGCGTTGAACGTTGCGACCAGTTCCTGATTGCTGACCGCGTGCGGCGGCGTGAACAAGCCGGTTCCGCTGATGACGACCTTGTGCATGAATTGTCCTTTTAGCCCCCGTAAGCCGGGTAAGAACCGCCAAGCAAATCTCGGATCCCGCGTTGCGCCGACTGTTCGCGTCGGCGCCCCTTGTCACAGGAGCGCGGTGAGACTTTGTTAGCGGCTTAATCTTAAGTGTAATAATTATGTGGCGACTCCAGCTGCGCCGGCCGCGCTGCCGCGGCCGCAAAACGCGCCCTGTCGCGGTCTGCCCATAGGCAAACCATTCCGTCGCCGGATTCTACACCAAGCCCTTCATCTGAAAGTAATAAAAGCGCAAACCCCGCCACCAGCGCCGTTGCGGCGGATTCGCCGCCATGGAGCGCGTCCGGCCGCCGTCCCAGAAGGCCATATGCAGCGGCTCCCGCAGCGCAAGCCAGTACCCCAATCAGCAAAAACCGAGTAAAATGATCGGCTTTGCGCGACGGCGCCTCCGCGGTGCCCGCCTTGACCAGCGTCAATAATACTTGACTAAAACAGTCGGATATTAGGTATAATCGTCTGCATCAGGAATTCATCCCTCCAAAACCCCACTCTTGGAGACCAGAGACATGCGTTTAACCACTAAAGGCCGCTTTGCCGTCACCGCGATGCTGGACCTGGCCTTGCGCGAAAGCGGCGGCCCGGTCACGCTGGCCGGCATCAGCGAGCGCCAAGGCATCTCGCTCTCCTACCTGGAACAATTATTCGGCAAACTGCGCCGCGCCGAACTGGTGGACAGCGTACGCGGCCCCGGCGGCGGCTATACCCTGGCCAAAACGACAATAGATATTTCCGTGGCCGACATCATCACGGCCGTGGACGAACCGGTGGACGCCACCCAGTGCGGCGGCCGCGAGAACTGTCGCGGCAATCAGCGCTGCATGACCCACGATTTGTGGACCAATCTGAACGTCACCATTTTTGACTACCTGTCCAAGGTCAGCCTCGCCAGCCTGGTGGAGCAGCAAAAAGCCAAGGACGGCAAAGAAAACACTGTATTGCAGGATAAGCGCGAATGCAGCGTGCTTCACGCTTCTGCCGCCTCCGGCGCCCTGTAGGCGCGGACCCCTCTTCTGTGGAGAACATAAATGAGCCAGCTCAAGCTTCCTATCTACCTCGACTACTCGGCCACCACGCCGGTAGACCCGCGCGTTGCCGCCAAGATGATTCCCTATCTGTGCGAACAATTCGGCAACCCGGCCTCTCGCAGCCACAGCTTCGGCTGGGACGCGGAGGAAGCGGTGGAGAACGCGCGCGCTGAAGTGGCCAAGCTGATCAACGCCGATGCCAAGGAAATCGTGTGGACCTCCGGCGCCACCGAATCCGACAACCTGGCGATCAAGGGCGCCGCCCATTTCTACAAGAGCAAGGGCAAGCACCTGATCACGGTCAAGACCGAGCACAAGGCGGTGCTGGACACCATGCGCGAGCTGGAACGCCAGGGCTTCGAAGTGACCTACCTCGGCGTGAAGGACGACGGCCTGCTGGATATCGAAGAGTTCAAGGCCGCGATCCGCCCGGACACCATCGTCGCCTCGGTGATGTTCGTCAACAATGAAATCGGCGTGGTGCAGGACATCGAGCAATTGGGCGAAATCTGCCGCGCCAAGGGCGTGATCTTCCACGTCGACGCCACCCAGGCCCCGGGCAAGGTGGTCATCGACATGGAAAAGCAGAAAGTGGACCTGTTGAGCCTGTCCGCCCACAAGGTATACGGCCCCAAGGGCATCGGCGCCCTGTACGTGCGCCGCAAGCCGCGCGTGCGCCTGGAAGCGCAGATGCACGGCGGCGGCCATGAGCGCGGCTTCCGCTCCGGCACCCTGGCCACTCACCAGATCGTCGGCATGGGCGAAGCCTTCCGCATCGCCCGCGAAGAGATGGACAGCGAGCGCGAACGCATCCGCATGCTGCGCGACCGCCTGTGGAACGGCATCAAGAACATGGAAGAGGTTTACATCAACGGCGACATCGACCAACGCGTGCCGCACAACCTCAATGTCAGCTTCAACTTCGTCGAGGGCGAAAGCCTGATCATGGCGATCAAGGAACTGGCCGTGTCCAGCGGTTCGGCTTGTACCTCGGCTTCGCTGGAGCCGTCCTACGTGCTGCGCGCGCTGGGCCGCAACGACGAAATGGCGCACAGCTCGATCCGCTTCACGCTGGGCCGCTTCACCACCGAGGAAGAAATCGACTTCGCGGTGAATCTGCTAAACCAAAAGATCGGCAAGCTGCGCGAACTGTCTCCGTTGTGGGAAATGTTCAAGGACGGCGTGGATCTGAATTCGGTTCAATGGGCCGCCCACTAAGGGCGACGGCAATATCCAGCGCCGAGCCGGCCTTGCCGGCGCGGCACTGAAGGAGATAATCATGGCATACAGCGACAAGGTAATGGATCACTACGAAAACCCGCGCAACGTGGGCTCTTTCGAAAAAGGCGACGACAGCGTGGGCACCGGCATGGTGGGCGCGCCGGCCTGTGGCGATGTGATGAAGCTGCAAATCAAGGTGGGCGAGGACGGCGTGATTCAGGACGCCAAGTTCAAGACTTATGGCTGCGGTTCCGCCATCGCCTCTTCCTCGCTGGTGACCGAGTGGGTCAAGGGCAAATCGCTGGACGAAGCGCTGGACATCAAGAACACCGCCATCGCTGAGGAACTGGCGCTGCCGCCGGTGAAGATTCACTGCTCCATCCTGGCCGAGGACGCGATCAAGGCCGCGGTCAACGACTACAAGCAGAAGCACGGCAAATAATTCAGCGGGGACACATCATGGCTATCACGCTTTCCGAACGCGCCGCCGCGCACGTCAGCGCCTTCATCGCCAAACGCGGCAAGGGCCTGGGCATCCGCTTGGGCGTCAAGACCTCCGGCTGCTCCGGCATGGCCTACAAGCTGGAGTTCGTTGACGCGGCCAGCGATGACGACGTGACCTTTGAAAGCCATGGCGTCACCGTGTTCACCGATGCCAAGAGTCTGGCCTATATCGACGGCACCGAGCTGGATTACGCCAAGGAAGGTTTGAACGAGGGTTTTCAGTTCAACAATCCCAACGTCAAGAACGAATGCGGTTGCGGCGAAAGCTTCAACGTCTGATCCCGATGGGCGGGACGCGCTAACGCGCGCCCCGCTCCACTGCACGCTAAGCTTTCCAGCCTTCCCCTATGAGCACCGACTTCAGCCAAGACTTCTTCTCCCTGTTCGACCTGCCGCGCCGCTTCGCCATCGATAGCCAGGCGCTGGAACAAGCCTGGCGCACCGCGGCGGCCCAGGTCCATCCCGACCGCTACGCCAGCGGCAGCGACGCCGACAAGCGCAGCGCGCTGATGCAGGCGACCCGGGTGAATGAAGCCTACCAAACGCTGAAGTCGCCGCTGAACCGCGCCCGTTATCTGCTGACCCTCGCCGGTGTCGACACTCAGGAAGACACCAATACCCAGATGCCCACCGACTTCCTGATGGCGCAGATGGAGTGGCGCGAGAACATCGAAGCCGCTCGCGATGCCGACGATCTGGCGACGCTGGAAACGCTGTCGCGCCAACTGCGCGCCCAGAGCCGCGAACATCAGGCCGAGCTCGAGCAAGCGCTGGATCAGCGCTCGGATTTGGACGCGGCGGCGCTTCTGGTGCGAAAATTGCGGTTTTTGCAAAAGCTGGACCAGGAAATCGGCGATGCGATCGAGGGCTTGCTCGGCTGAGTCCACGGCCGCCGCCCGCGCCGCTCCCCGTGAGCCGGCGCCGCGCCGGACCTTGCCGCTGCCAGCGGCTCACCTCCTACTGACTTGAACTGAATATGGCCTTACTGCAAATCGCCGAACCCGGACTCTCCGCCGCTCCGCACCAACACCGACTCGCCGTCGGGATAGACCTGGGCACCACCAATTCGCTGGTGGCCTCGGTGCGTAGCGGCTCCGCCTCCGTGCTCAAGGACGAGCACGGCCGCAGCCTCTTGCCCTCGGTGGTGCGCTATGCCGACGAAGGTCATGTCAGCGTCGGCTACGAAGCCCAGAAAGAGCAGAACAAGGACCCGCACAACACCATCGTCTCGGTGAAGCGCTTCATGGGTCGCGGCCTGGCCGACCTGCCCGATGCCGGCAACCTGCCCTACCGCTTCGTCGACGCCCCCGGCATGCTGCAGTTGGTCACCCGCGGCGGGGTCAAGAGCCCGGTCGAGATCTCTGCCGACATTCTGCGCACACTGAAACAGCGCGCCGAAGCCAGCCTGGGCGGCGATCTAACCGGCGCGGTGATCACGGTGCCGGCCTATTTCGACGACGCCCAGCGCCAGGCCACCAAGGACGCCGCGCGCCTGGCCGGGCTGAACGTGCTGCGCCTGCTGAACGAACCCACCGCCGCCGCCATCGCCTACGGGCTGGACAACGGCAGCGAAGGGACTTACATCGTCTACGACCTGGGCGGCGGCACCTTCGACGTATCGATTCTCAAGCTCAGCCGCGGCGTGTTCGAAGTACTGGCTACCAGCGGCGACTCCGCGCTGGGCGGCGACGATTTCGATCACCGCGTCTACTGCTGGGTGCTGGAGCAAGCCGGCCTCTCCGGGCTTGGCGCCCAGGACACCCGCTTGCTGCTGACCCGCGCCCGCGAGGCCAAGGAAGCGCTGACCGAGCACGCGGAAACTCAGATCACCGCCTTGCTGTCCGACGGGCTGACGCTGGATCTGACGCTGGACCAGGAAACCTTCCGCCGCATCAGCAAGAATCTGGTGGACAAGACCCTGCTGCCGGTGCGCAAGGCATTGCGCGACGCCGATGTCGCGCCGGAAGACGTCAAGGGCGTGGTGATGGTGGGCGGCGCCACCCGCATGCCGCAAGTGCAAAAAGCCGTCGGCGACTTTTTCGGCCAGCCGCCGCTGACCAATCTGGACCCGGACAAGGTCGTCGCGCTGGGCGCGGCGATCCAGGCCAATGTGTTGGCCGGCAACAAGGGCGATGAGGAATGGCTGCTGCTGGACGTGATTCCGCTGTCGCTGGGCATTGAAACCATGGGCGGACTGACCGAGAAGATCATTCCACGCAATAGCACCATTCCAGTGGCGCGCGCCCAGGATTTCACCACCTTCAAGGACGGCCAGACCGCGATGTCCATCCACGTGCTGCAAGGCGAGCGCGAACTGGTGAGCGATTGCCGCTCACTGGCCCAGTTCACCTTGCGCGGCATTCCGCCGATGGTGGCCGGCGCCGCGCGCATCCGCATCACCTTCCAGGTGGACGCCGATGGCCTGCTGGAAGTGTCCGCCCGCGAACAGACCTCCGGCGTGGAAGCCCGCATCGAGGTCAAGCCCTCTTATGGCCTCAGCGACGAGGAAATCAGCCGCATGCTGACCGAGTCCATGAGCCATGTGCATGAAGACATCGAGGCGCGAAAACTGCGCGAGGCCATCGTCGACGCCACCAGCCTCAGCGAGGCCTGTCGCGCGGCGCTGGCGGCCGATGGCGATCTGCTGGACGCCGATGAGCGCGCCACGCTGGATCAGGCGCTGGCCGTGGTCGATGCCGCCATCGCCGCGGCCCAGACCGCGCGCGATGTCAATGAAGCCAGCGGCCGCCTAAACCGCGCCTCCGAAGAATTCGCCTCGCGGCGCATGGATCGCAATATCCGGCGCGCGCTCAAAGGCCACAATATTTCTGATTTGTAAGGATCCGCCATGCCGCGAATCATCGTACTGCCCCACGCCGACCTCTGCCCTGAAGGCGCGGTCATCGACAACGCCGAAGCGGGCCAAAGCATCTGCCAGGTCTTGCTGGACCACGATATCGAACTGGAACACGCCTGCGAGATGTCCTGTGCCTGCACCACCTGCCATTGCATCGTGCGCGAGGGCGGCAACTCCCTGAACGAAGCCGACGAGCTGGAAGAAGACCTGCTGGACAAGGCCTGGGGGCTGGAAGCCCAATCCCGGCTGTCCTGCCAGGCGATTGTCGCGGAAGAGGATTTGGTGATAGAAATCCCCCGTTACACCATCAACCACGCCCGCGAACACCACTAGGAACACGCCCAAAAATCCCTGTAGCCGCGTTGCGCCGCCTTGCCGTACCTCATGTACTGTCTGCGGCGGCGCGCCTTGCTACAGCCGCTGCGCTGGATTTTATGAGCGGTTCCCCGCTCAGGAGACAAGAAGATGAAATGGACCGACGTGCTGGACATCGCCATCGAACTGGCGGAAACCCATCCGGAGATCGACCCCAAAACCGTGCGCTTCGTCGATCTGCACAACTGGGTGGTCACGCTGCCGGACTTCGACGATGATCACAGCCGCGGCGGCGAACGCGTGCTGGAAGCGATACAGCAAGCCTGGATCGACGAAGTGGAATAAACAGGCCAAGACCATTTGCCTGATACGGAAAGCCGCCGCCCCCGGGACGCGGCTTTTTGCTCGCCTAACGCACCGCCTGGCCGCTGCTCCAAGCCTGGCGCAAGGCGCGACCGCAAACCGCCGATTGCAGATAGGGCTTGTCCGTCGCCGAACGGGACAGCCAGCCGGCGTGCGCCTCGCGCGCCAGCACGCCGTAATGGGCTTTATCCCGGCTGATCCATGGATAGAAGCCGAAAGCGCCCGGACTGCTGAACGCACCGTCGCCGCTGCCGGGATCGTCTTCCACCCAGTGGCCTATCGAATAATGCCAAACCTCGTTTTCCGGTATCGGGCTCTGCAGCGCCTGCCGCGGGCAGGCGCGTGGATTGGCGCATACCGCGTGCGCGCCCAGCAAGGCATGGATGGCAAGCCGCCCCGCGATGATGGCCTGCAGGAAACGGGCATAATCGCCGGCGCTGCCCACGCCGCCGCCTGCCGGCTGCGGCTGCGCATAGCCGAAGCCCCAGTCGGCGCCCATCACCGATAAGCCGTTGCGGACTTCAACCGCCAGCGCCTCATTGCCATCCTCGCCCAGCCCCATTTCCAGCGCATGCCGCTGCATATGCCCGCCGTTGTAGAAGAAACGGCCATCCCCCGCCGCATCCGGCCGCCCATAGTCATTGATGCGGCTATTCATGCAGCTGGCCACTGTCTGCCAGGTGCCACAGCCGCGCAGCCCGGTATAGGCGCTGCGAAAACTCAGCAAACGGATATCGGACTCGCTCAAGCGGCCCTGGCGCCGCTGCACGACATAGGCGGCGTAAATCCACTTGGAGGCGGAAGCGAGCGCCAGCCGTGTCTGCCGCCCCGGCGCGCCCGCGCCGACGGCGCCGCTGGCCAGTAATCCGCCGCCATCGCCGATTTCCCAGTAAAACGGCCGCGCGGCGCGGCAAGCCTCCGCCCGCTCGGCCGTGGCCTGCGTCGCGGTGGCGCGCTCCGCCTGCGTCGGCGGCTGCGCCGCAACCATGGCAGCCAGCCCGAAAGCCATCGCGCCCAGCCAGATTTCCATGCCCCTCATCGCCCGCCTCCGTTTTCCCTCCGCGCCGATCCTCGCCGGCGGCCGCCACAGCTCAGTGTAGTCGACGCCGCGCACAAGCTTTGATATCCGCATAGGAAAACCCAGGCCGATGGCGGTATCATCGGGTTCAGGCTGCGACAGCCCGTCGGCAGCCTCCCCAACCGAACGGAGTCACTGGATGTTCACCCTCATCATCGGCAATAAAAACTACTCATCCTGGTCCTTGCGCCCCTGGCTGGTGCTGAAAATGCTGGACGAGCCGTTTGAAGAGCAGCAGATCGATCTCTACCTGTCCGACACCAAGGCGCGCATCCTGGCCGCCAATCCGGCCGGCAAGGTGCCGGTGCTGATAGACCGCAAGCTGCGGGTCTGGGATTCGCTGGCGATCTGCGAATACCTGGCGGAATGCTTTCCCGCCGCCAAGCTATGGCCGGACGACGCCGGACTGCGCGCGGTCGCCCGCTCCATCGTCGCCGAAATCCATTCCGGCTTCTCCGCGCTACGCGAACACCTGGCGATGAATCTGACGCTGCGCCACATCAATTACCAGAGCACGCCAGCGGTGGAATTCGACATCGCCCGCATCATCTCGCTGTGGGAAGAGCATCTACCGCGTCACCAGGCAGACGGCGAATTCATCTTCGGCGGCTTCAGCATCGTTGATGCCTTCTTCGCTCCCATCGCCACCCGCTTCCACACTTACAACGTCAAATTGCCAGAACAATCGCAGGCTTATGTCGACCGCCTGCTGGCTTTGCCGGCGATGCGGGAGTGGTATCGCGCCGCTCAGGCGGAAGGTCAGCGCGCTTCATAACGGATAATGTCGCAATTAGAGTGGAAGGACGCGCCATAACTCATTAGAATGGCGCGTTTTTTTATATTTTTTACGCGTAGAAGGATAGTTTCATGACCACCCCGTTCATCATCGGCGTTGCAGGCGGCAGCGGCAGCGGCAAAACCACGGTGACCAACCAAGTTCTGGAAACCATTGGCTCCGAGATGGCGGCTGTGATCATTCAAGACTTTTACTACCGCGACCAGAGCCATCTGACCTTCGAACAGCGCCTGGCGACCAACTACGACCACCCGCAGGCTTTCGACTGGCCGCTGCTGATCGAGCACATCGATGATCTGCGCAATGGCCGCGCCATCGAAATGCCGGTCTACGACTTCGCCAACCACACCCGCGCCGAGGAAACCATCACTGTGCAGCCGGCGCCGGTCATCGTCATCGAAGGCCTGTTCCCGCTGTACGACGCCGCGTTGCGCGACATGATGTCCTTGAAGATCTTCGTCGACACCGATTCCGACGTGCGCTTCATCCGCCGTCTCAAGCGCGACATCACCGAGCGCGGCCGCACCACCGACAGCGTGATCGAGCAATACCTGACCACGGTGCGCCCGATGCACAACCAGTTCATCGAACCGACCAAGCGCTTCGCCGACGTGATCCTGCCGCACGGCGCCAACGATCCGGCGGTGGACATCATCACCACCAAGGTGGCGAGCCTGATGGTACATAATTGATTCACGCGGCGGCATCCACGCCGCCGTCTTCCGCCCGCTCTTCCAGCGGGCGCCACGCACAGGAGCATTCCATGCATACGATCAAACCGCGCAACCCACACGCTTGCGCGCCCATCATGAAAAAAGGCGGCGCCCACGCGCGCAGCCGCTCCGGACAGCGCCAAGCCGGACGCCAGGCCATGCTGGCCGAACTGGATCTGGAGCTGGATCTGAATTGGCACGAGGCGGACGCCTACCCCCCGCAGCCGCAAGCCGCGGCCGACGACGAGCCGGCGGTTTTTGGCGACGTGAATAACAAAGAGCCGCGCAATGCGCGGCTCTTTGTTATTCACGGGGCCCTGCCGGCGTTTAAACGCCGGACTTCAATTGCAGCAAGTCCCAGCGATTGCCGTACAAATCCTCGAACACCACCACGGTGCCATATGCTTCCTCGCGCGGCTGCTCACTAAAGCTCACGCCCGCCGCCGCCATGCGGCGGTAATCGCGCCAGAAATCGTCGGTATGCAGGAAGAAACCGACGCGGCCGCCGGTCTGCGTGCCCACCACCGCCTGCTGCCGCTCATTGCTCGCCTTGGCCAGCAGCAGCGCGCACTCGCTCGCCCCCGGCGGCGCCACGCGCACCCAGCGCTTGTCCTCGCCCTGCCGTTCGTCCTCCAGCAACACAAAACCCAACTTGTCGACATACCAGGCGATGGCTTCATCGTAATCCGTCACCACCAGGGCGATCGAACCCAAAAACTGTTTCATCTCACGCTCCAAACAAAAACGGCGTCCCCGAGGACGCCGTGACCCGCTTAGCCAAGCCCCAGTGGGCCAAGCCGACAGCGCTTACTTGCCGATATGCGGCGCCAGCGTGTGCAGCAGCTGCGCCAGCACTTTCGGGTTGGCGGCGACAATGTCGCCGGACTCCAGCCAGCCCTGCTCGCCGGACAAGTCGGTGACGATGCCGCCCGCTTCCTGCACGATCAGGCTGCCCGCGGCGATGTCCCAAGGCTTGAGGTTCAGCTCCCAGAAGCCTTCCACGCGGCCGCAAGCCACATTGCACAAGTCCAGCGAGGCCGCGCCTTCGCGGCGCACGCCGGCGGTCTTGGCCAGCACATCCTTGAGCATGCCCAGGTATTGGTCGATATAGCTTTGGTCGGACACCGGGAAACCGGTGGCGATCACGCATTCATTCATCATGAAGCGCTTGGACACGCGGATGCGGCGATCGTTGAGGAAGGCGCCGACGCCGCGCGAGGCGGTGAACAGATCGTTGCGGTTGGGGTCGAAGACCACGGCTTGCTGCACCTGGCCCTTGTGCGCCAGCGCGATGGAAATCGCGTACTGCGGGTGGCCGTGCAAGAAGTTGGTAGTGCCGTCGATGGGATCGATGATCCACTCGTATTCCGACGAACCGATGCCTTTCGCGCCGGACTCTTCTGCTAGAATCGCGTGCTTGGGATAAGCTTCCAGAATGGAAGCGATGATGGACTCTTCCGCGGCGCGGTCCACTTCGGTCACGAAGTCATTGTGTTTCTTGCGCTCTACGCGCACCGCGTCGAGATTCAGCGACGCGCGCTGAATGACACTGCCAGCGCGGCGAGCGGCTTTCACCGCGACATTGAGCATCGGATGCATTGACGGCCTCTACACTTTCAACCATGACAGACGTCCGCCACATGACGCGACGTCTGCTAGTAACAATCTGGGTTAAGGAACAAGAAAAACCCGGCGCAATCGGGCAAGGCGACATGCCTGCCCATCCGGCAAGCGCTGGCCTTGCGCGCAAAACGGCGCGCGGGCTTTTCGATAAGCCGGCTATTTTAATGTGAAACTGCTGATGAATAAACCCCAAGTACCTGATTTTCTGAAAAACATTCGCGTGGTGTTGGCGCGGCCCAACCATCCGGGCAATATCGGCTCCGCCGCGCGGGCGATGAAGACCATGGGCCTGAGCCGGCTGTATCTGGTTGAACCCAAAGTGTTTCCCAGCGACGAAGCCAATACCCTGGCCTCCGGCGCGGTGGATCTGCTGGAGCAGGCCACCGTGGTGTCCAGCCTGGCCGAGGCCTTGCAAGACGTCACCATCGCCTGCGCGCTGACCAGCCGCCGCCGCGAGCTGACCACCCCGCTGTCCACCCCGCGCCAGACCACGCCGGAATTGGTGGCGCGCGCCCGCGCCGGCGAACAGGTGGCCCTGGTGTTCGGCAATGAAACCTTCGGCCTGTCGATCGAAGAAGTCGAGCAATGCAATCGCCTGGTCACCATTCCCGGCAACCCGGACTACTTCTCGCTGAACCTGGCGATGGCGGTGCAGGTGATGACTTATGAGCTGTTCAGCCACACCGGCGTGGACGTCGACTACCTGCGCGCGGACAGCGACGCGGCGGCGCTGGGCGAGGTGGAAGGCTTCTGCGGCCACCTGGAACAGACCATGGACAAGATAGGCTATTTCCGCCGCCGCAACAGCGAGCGGATGATGCGCCGGATGCGCACCCTGTTCAACCGCGCCGGCCTGCTGCGCGAGGAAATCGACATCCTGCGCGGCTTCCTCAAACAGGTTCAGCGCGCCGCCGACGGCGAAGTCCGCCGCGATGCCCCCGCCAAGGATGACGACTAAGCCGCTGTTCACCCTGCCCTACGCGCACCCGGCGGTGCGCGATCTGGCTTTTCTGCTGACCGCCCCGGCGCCGTGGAACAGCGGCGCCGACATCGCGCCGCAACGGCTGCTGGGCGCCGACGGCCCGGCGCTGCTGCAAGCGCTGGACGCCGATCCGGCCGAACTGCACGGCTGGCTGGCGCGCCAGCCCACCCGCCGCCTCGGCCATTACGCGGAACGGCTGCTATCGTTCTGGTTCCGGCTGGCGCCGCATATCCAGCTGCTTGCCAACAATCTGCCGGTGCGCGGCCCGGACGGCCGCACCATCGGCGAGTTCGACTTCCTGCTGCGTCTCGACGGCCAGCCGCTGCACCTGGAAACCGCCAGCAAGTTCTACCTCCAGCTGGGCCGCGACGCGGACACCCTGACCGGCCCCAGCCTGCGCGACGCCTGGGCCTTGAAAGCCCGTAAATTGCAAACCCAGCTGCGCCTATCTCGCCACCCGGCGGCCCAAGCCATGCTGCCGTCGGGTTTTGCCGGCTGCGCGGTAGGCGCCCGGCTCAGCGGCTGGCTGTTCCACGCCCTGGACACCGCGCCGGAACCGCCTCCGCAGGCCCAACCGCTATACGGGCAATACTGGCCGCTGCGCGGCGAATGGCCGGCCTCCAGCACGGCCTCGCGCTGGGCCTGGCTGCCCAGACTGAGCTGGCTGGCGCCGGCGCGGCTCGGCTTCGAACAGACCCATACCGCGGCGGCATTGCGCGCGCAGCTGGAACAGGCGGCGGCGCCGCAATTGCTGGCGGAGCTGCAAGCCGGCGCCGATGCTTGCTGGCATGAAGTGGCGCGCGGCTTCGCCGTGCCGCCCGGCTGGCCGCAGGAAGCGCCCTTGTCGCGGCTGTTGGAGCAAATCGCCGGCAGCCCTAGCCCATGAAAAAAGGCAGGCCCATGGCCTGCCTTCAGCAATGCGGCGCTGCGCGCTCAATGCCCGTTGGCGTGCGCGCAACCGGAGATCAGCGCTTTTAGCTCGTCCACCATCACCAGCTGGATATGCTTATGGTCTACCGTAATCCAGCCTTGCTGCTGGAACTTGGACAACGTGCGGCTGACGGTTTCCAGTTTCAGGCCCAGGAAGCTGCCGATTTCCTCACGGCTCATGCGCAGGATGAAATCATTGGCGGCAAAGCCACGAGTGGACAGACGCTGCGACAGATTGAGCAGGAAGGCGGCCAAGCGCTCCTCCGCCTTCATGTTGCCCAATAGCAACATTACATTCTGATCACGAACGATTTCGCGGCTCATCAAGCGGTAGAAATGGTGCTGCAGCGTGGGAATTTCGCGTCCCAGGCTCTCCATGCGGCTGAACGGCAGTTCGCACACCTCGCTGTCTTCCAGCGCAATGGCGTCGCAACCGTGTACATTGGCGGAAATGCCGTCCAGGCCCATCAATTCGCCGGACATATGGAAGCCGGTGACCTGTTCACGGCCGTCCTGGCTGGCGACGCTGGTCTTGAAGAAGCCGGTGCGCACCGCGAACAGCGAACGGAAGCCCTCGCCGCTGCGGAACAGGTACTCGCCGCGCTTCAAACGGCGGCTCTGGCGGATCACCGCGTCAAGCTGGGTCAACTCCTCGCGGTTGAGCCCAACCGGCAGACAGAGTTCCTTCAGGCTGCAGTTGGAGCAGGAGACCTTCAGGTTATGCAAAGAGATATGGTTCTGATCGGACATGGCATGTTTAGTGCAAGCTTGCGCTGAAGCTTGACCCTTATCAAAGCGAAATTCGCAGGATTTCCGCAAATTTACCAGTCCACCAGAGGTTTTGCTATCCAAATACGACATGAAGACCACCCACCCATTTTCTCCTGCCCATTTTGAATTCGACCGCGCGCTGATCGAGCGCCTCGACGGGACAGGTCCTAGATATACGTCATACCCGACTGCGGATCGCTTTACGCCGGGTTTCGCCGAAACAGACTACATCCACTGGCTACGGCAGCGCAGCATCGGCGCCAACCGTAAACCTTTATCATTGTACGCTCATATACCTTTTTGCAACACTATCTGCTACTACTGCGGTTGCAACAAGATCATCACCAAGGACAGCAGCAAGGCTGACTTGTACCTGGACTATCTGGAAAAAGAAGTCCGCATGGTCGCCTCCTGTCTGGGGCGCCGCGAGCAGGTGATACAGCTGCATTTCGGCGGCGGCACCCCCACCTTCTTGTCCGACGCGCAACTGGAACGACTGATGACCTTGCTCAAGACTCATTTCGAGTTCTTGAAGGAGGGGGAGTATTCCATAGAAATAGACCCGCGCAAAGTCAGCGCCGCGACAATCTTCAAGCTGGCCGAACTCGGCTTCAACCGCATCAGCGTCGGCATTCAGGACTTTGAGCCGGCGGTGCAGCAGGCGGTGAACCGGGTGCAGTCCGAAGAGGAAACGCTGGAGGTGATCCAGGCCGCGCGCGATGCCGGCTTCAAGTCGGTCAGCGTAGACCTGATCTACGGCCTGCCGCTGCAGACCCGGGAATCGGTGCGCCGCACGCTGGACAAAGTGATCGCCATCGGGCCGGACCGGCTGGCGCTGTACAACTACGCCCACCTGCCCACCGTGTTCATGCCTCAGCGCCGCATCAACGAGGCCGACCTGCCCTCGGCGGAAACCAAACTGGATATTCTGCAAGACTCGGTGCAGCGCCTGGCCGACGCCGGCTATGTCTTCATCGGCATGGACCACTTCGCCAAGCCGGACGACGAGCTGGCCACCGCGCTGCGCCAAGGCCGGCTGCAGCGCAATTTCCAGGGCTATTCCACCCACGCCGACTGCGACATGATAGGTCTTGGCGTGTCGTCAATCGGCAAGGTCGGCCCCTGCTACAGTCAGAGCGCCAAGGATCTGGACAGCTACTACGCGGCGCTGGACAGCGGCCACCTGCCGGTATTGCGCGGGCTGACGCTGGACAATGACGACATTTTGCGCCGCAGTATCATCCAGGGCCTGATGTGCCGCTTCTCGCTGTCGGTGGAGGCGCTGGAGGAAATCCACGGCATCAACTTCGCCGAGTACTTCGCCGAAGAACTGCCGCAGATCCGCGAGTTCCAGCAACTAGGCCTGCTGTCCTTCGACGGCGACTTCATCATGGTGGAACCCAGGGGGCGCTTCCTGATCCGCAATATCGCGATGATCTTCGACCGCCACCTGCGCGAGCGCCGCACTCAGGCGCGCTACTCCAAGACCATTTGAGCTTGCTCCACAGCAAAACAGCCCGCGTCGAAACGCGGGCTGTTTATCGTTGGAACCAGGTTCAGACTTACCAGATGTCTTTTTCCACCTTGGCCGCCAGTTCCGGGTAATCCGCCACCTTGAACACCGGAGTGGACTCGCCCTGCTTCAACTGGCGCTCGTAATCCTTCAGCACGATGAAGAAATAGCGCGACAGCAGCACAATGGCCACCAGATTGATCAAGGCCATCAAGCCCATGGCGAAGTCGGCCATATCCCATACCAACGGCAAACTGGCCACCGCGCCGAACATCACCATCGCCAGCACGATCAGGCGGAAAGCCAGCAATATCCGCTTGTTGCTGCGGATGAACTCGACATTGCCCTCGGCATAGGCGTAATTGCCGATGATGGTGGAAAACGCGAACAGGAACATCGCCACCGCCAAGAAGGACGCGCCTATCGGCCCGAACTGCGCCTCGATCGCCTTCTGCGTCAGTGCCACGCCGCTCAAGCCCTGGTCGTGCACGCCGGACAACAGGATGATGGCCGCGGTGGCGGTACAGATCACCATGGTGTCGATGAAGACGCCGAACATCTGGATCGCGCCCTGGCTGGCCGGATGGCGCGAAGTCGCCGTCGCCGCCGCGTTGGGGGCGGAGCCCATGCCGGCCTCGTTGGAGAACAGGCCGCGCTTGATGCCCAGCATCATCGCCTGGCTCACCGCGTAGCCAGCGAAACCGCCCGCCGCTTGCTCCAGGCCGAAGGCGCTCTTGACGATCAGCACGATCAAGCCCGGCAGCTCGGCGGCATGCACCGCCAGCACATAGAAGGTCATCAGCAGGTAAATCGCCGCCATTACCGGCACCAGCCATTCCGCCACCCGCGCCACCGAACGGATGCCGCCAAAGATGATGGGGGCGGTCATCACCACCAGCGCCACGCCCACCATATAGCGGTTCCAGCCCCAGGCGCCCTCGGTGGCCGCCACGATGGAATTGGCCTGCACCGCGTTGAACACCAGGCCGAAGGCCAGAATCAGGCACAGAGCGAAGACCACGCCCAACCAGCGCTGGCCCAGGCCTTTTTGAATGTAATAGGCCGGGCCTCCGCGGAAGGTATCGTCATGGTGATTGGTCTTGAACAGCTGCGCCAAGGTCGACTCGGCAAAAGCGCTGGCCATGCCCAGCATCGCGGTCAGCCACATCCAGAACACCGCGCCGGGACCGCCGGCGGCAATGGCGATGGCCACGCCGGCGATATTGCCGGTGCCCACCCGGCTGGCGAGGCCGGTGGCAAAGGCCTGGAACGGCGAAATATCATCCTTGCTGCGGTGGCCGCCACGGCCACCCATCATTTCGCGCCAGCCGCGCGCGAACAGCCGCAGCTGCAACAGGCCGGAGCGCAGCGAGAAATACACACCGACGGCCAGCAGCAGGCCGATCAGCACCTTGCCCCAAATCACATCATTGGCGGCATTGATAAAAGAATGAAGCAACTCCATGATTCCTCTTAAAGCTCTGAGCGTGACAATCTGGAAATGGGCGACGCGCGCCGGAAGGATTTCAGACTGGAAGGTTGGTTTCTGCCCCGGTCTTGATGCCGGGATGAGGGCTTATCACGGGTTCACGATCTGCTGCGCGTCGTGAGACGTCACACGATGAATGCGGCTCTGAAATGCTCATGCGCCAAGCACATTCCGCTTCCTCAGCCATTTTCGCCTTGTCTCGCTCTTGCCCGCGAGATCGTGAATCGGCTCTAAAACCCTGAATCGAGCCGCCGCGGCGATCGCCACGCGGGCCGATATGGGCGGCTCAAACGCACCAGAACAGACTGAGCGATGACGCTATTTTGTCAGACTGTTTCCATGCGAAACCCGGCGAATTTAGCAAAATAGAGTGTTTGCTGGCAATGGAATTCACACGCGGTCGCTCTGCCTCCACCACCGCGCAAGCAACACCATAAGCATATTTATTCAGCTGTTATTCCTGACAGCATCCGACGCGGCAAAACACCAATAGCATTTTAAATGACCAAGGCATTTTTTTGGCAAGCCATGCCAATAACGCCCAGCAGGCGTCGCACTGCACTGCGCTTCTGGCTGATATAGCCCTTAGTCATTGCCAAGCTTGCCGTCCATCGCTCAGCTCTCTTGCCCGAAAATTGCCTATTCTGGTACAGACACGGCCAAGAACCCTATTGCGGGCGCCGCCGCCATCGCCGGGAGCGAGATGATGACAACACCCATGGTAAGGTTGATGCAAGGTCTGAGCTACCCCAGCCGTTTCGCGCTGATCGGCGCGGTATTCGCGGCGGCCCTGCTCTATATGGTGTACGGCCTGTACCGCACCAATCAGGACAATATCGACTTCTCGCAAAAAGAAAGAGTGGGCGTCGCCTACATCCAGCCGCTGAATCGGGTGCTGGGCGCGCTGGAACTGGCGCAGGACCTGGCGGTGCGAGCCGCGCAGGGCAACGCCGCCGCCAAGGCCGCACAGCCGGAGGCCGTGGCCCGACTCGACCAGGCATGGACGCAGTTGCAAAACGCCCATGCCCAATCCGGCGGCGCCCTGCAGAGCGAAGACGCCTGGAAAACCGCCAGCGCGGCGCGCGCGGCGCTCGCGCAACTGGGCAGCGCCCCGCCCGACAAGATCATCGCCGGTTTCGACAATGCCGCCGACAAACTCAACACCCTGCTGGGCGTCGCCAGCGACAACTCCAACCTGACGCTGGACCCGGACATCGACAGCTACTACCTGATGGACGCGGCCACCACCAAGCTGCCGACGCTGGCCAACACCATAGGCGAGGCGCTGGCCTGGGCCGCCAAGCCCGAAACTGGGCAAGCGCTGACGCCGGCCGAGCGCGACCGTCTGGTCGAATTGCGCCCGCTGATCAGCAGCGCGCTGGACGGCCTGAACAGCGACCTGGCCAAGGCCCAGGCCTATAATTCCGCCGTCAAGAGCGCGCTGGACGCCGACAACCAGCAATTGGCAGCCTTCCGCCAGCTGCAAGTGACGGCCATAGACGGCGCGGTGGCGGGCAAGACCGGCTCGGCGCTGGGCGTGGCCGGCCTGGCGGCGCGCAGCGCCAGTGTCATCACCCATTTCAGCGATAGCGCGCTGCAGAACCTGGATGGCTTGCTGCAGGCCCGCATCGGACGGATGCAAGGCCAGCGCAATCTGTATATCGGCATCGGCCTCGCCACCATGTTGCTGGCCAGCTTCCTGTTCCATCAGCTCTATCTATCCATCACGCTGCAACTGGGCGGCGAGCCCTTCTATGTGCAAAGCGTGGTCGAACAACTGGCAGCCGGCCAGTTGGGCATCCAGATCCAGCTGCGCGCGCAGGACAACAGCAGCCTGCTCGCCGCCATCGGCCAGATGCGCAATCAGCTGCGCGAAACCGTCGTCCAGCTATTGGACACCTCGCGCGAAGTCAACGCCGCGGCCGACCAGATGGCGCAAAGCGCGCAGAACATCAGCCATAGCAGCACTCAGCAGACCCAGTCGGCGGCCAGCATGGCGGCGGCGATCGAGCAACTGAGCACCAGCCTGATGGTCAGCGCGGAACAGTCGGAACAGGCCAACCAGCTGTCCCGCACCGCGGTTAGTCAGTCCAGCGAGGGCAACGCCATCATCAGCGAGGCCGGAGCCAGCATGGACAGCATCGTTCGCGATGTGAGCTCGGCTTCGGAAACCATAGGCGCGCTGGGCAAACAGTCGGAATCCATCGCCAGCATCGTCGACGTGATCCGCGATGTCGCCGATCAAACCAATCTATTGGCCTTGAACGCCGCCATCGAGGCGGCGCGCGCCGGCGAACAAGGCCGCGGCTTCGCCGTGGTTGCCGACGAAGTGCGCAAGCTGGCCGAGCGCACCGCGCAGTCCACCACCGAGATCAGCGGCATCGTGTCCGAGATTCAGCGCACCTCGCAGCAGGCCATCGCCAATATGCAGACCGGGATGAGCGCAATCATGCAAGGCCAGGATAATACCCGCAGCGCCGGCGCCAGCATCGCCACCATCCGCCAGTGCGTGGACCAGGTGCTGGACAGCATCCACCAGATCAGCCAGGCGCTGCGGGAGCAGAGCAGCACCAGCCAATCGCTGGCGCAAAACGTGGAAGACGTGGCGCGGATGTCGGAAACCAATGCCAGCGCCGTCGAAGCCAGCGCCCAGACCGCGAGCGAGTTGCAAGCGGTGTCGCAGCGGCTGGGGCAGCTAGCCGGCCGCTTCAGCGTCTAAGAGCCTGTTCAAAGTCTCGCGAGCAAGAGCGAGACAAGGCGAAAACGGCTGAGAAAACGGAATGTACGGTTGGTACATGAGCATTTCGAAGCCGGTTTCAACGCCCATTTCTATCCATCCCGCCGATGCGCAGCAGACTTTGAACAGGTTCTAAGAACCTGTTTACGATCTCCCGAGCACCAGTGAGCTCGTCAACCCCTGCTACCCCGCCGCCAGCAGATCCAGCCGGTCGGTGCAGACACTATCCACGCCCCAGGCCAGCAGCCGCTCGGCGTCGGCGGGCCGGTTCACCGTATAGCACAGCAATTGAAAGCCGGCTTGCTTGATCGCGGCGGCCAACTCCGCGCTCAGGCCCAGATAATCGCAGTGCAGCGCGATGCAGCCCAGTTCGCGCAAGCGTGTCTCCCAGTCCGCCGGCACCTGCTCCACCAGCCAGGCGCGCGGCACATGCGGCGCGGCTTCGCGCGCTGCGCGCAGCGCTTCCGCGGAAAAAGACGACAGCAAGGGCGGAACCGGAGCCGCGGCCCATAGCCGCGCGGCCGCGGCCGCCACCAGCGCGCCGGTGTCCTTCTCCCGTCCCGGGCAGGGCTTGATCTCGATGTTCAAGGCGATGCCCTGGGCCAGGCAGTAGGCGGCGACATTGTCCAGCGTCGGCATCGGCTCGCCGGCAAACGCCGCGCCCTTCCAGCCGCCGGCGTCCAGCCGCGCCAATTGCGCCATGCTCATCGCCGCAGCCGCGCCGTGGCCGTTGCTGGTGCGTTCCACCGTGTCGTCGTGCAACAGAAAGCAGACATCGTCGGCGGACAGTTTCACATCGCACTCGGCGCCGCGATAGCCGTAGCGCCGGCCTTCGCGGAAACCGGCCAAGGTGTTTTCCGGCGCCAGGGCGCCGCCACCGCGATGGGCGATGAAGCGCGGATAAGGCCAGGCCGGAGTGGAACCGGAGTCAGACATAAGGGCTTCCTTGAGCTTGCCGCGTGGACAAAAGGGGCTATTGTCGCCGCGACGGATTGCAGGCGGATGACGAACTCCCAGTATGGCAACAGCCGCCATTGCAAAGCAAAGGCGGCTGTTGTGAGCGCATGACCCGGCCTGGATTTACTGATAAGTCAGCGCATTGGCCTTGCCATGGAACACCCGATAAACGAAGGCGGTGTACAGCAAGATCACCGGCAACACCACCGCCGCGCCCCAGAAGATCACCCACAGCGCCGCGGTGTCGCTGGCCGAGTGCCAGATGTCCAGCCGGCCTATCACCACTTCCGGGAACACGCTATAGGTCAGCCCCCAGAACGACAGCAGCACGACGCCTACGGTGCAGGCAAACGGAGCCCAGCACCAGTTATCGTTGCCGGCGGCCTGGCGCACCGCCAAGCGCGGCAGGATCACCCACAAGGTGGCGAACAGCACGATGCAGCCCAGCGGCAGCGGCAATAGCAGCAGGAATTCTGGCAAGGCGAACCACTTGGCGGCGATATGGCTGCTGGCCAGCGGCGTGGCCACCGACACCAGCAGCACCGAAAGCCCCGCGCCGGCCAGGCTGCGCCGCGCCCAGGCCACCGCCTTGGCCTGCAAGGCGCCGCTGGTCTTCATGATCAGCCAGCCGGCGCCCAGCAGCGTGTAGGCCGCCGCCAGGCCGATCCCGGCCAGCAGCGCGAAGCCCCAGGCCAGCCAGCCGTCGGCGAAACCGGTCAGATAGCGGCCCAGCATCACACCCTGGGTCAGCGCCGCCAGCAGCGAGCCACAGGCGAAGGCGACATTCCACCACGGCTTGTGCGGCTCGCGCGCCTTGACGCGGAAGTCGAAGGCCACGCCGCGCACGATCAGGCCGGCCAGCATCAGCGCCACCGGCAGATACAGCTCGCCGAGGATGATGCCGTGCGCCAGCGGGAAGCCCACCAGCAACAGGCCCACGCCCAGCACCAGCCAGGTTTCGTTGGCGTCCCAGAACGGACCGATGGACGCGATCATCATGTCCTTCTCGTCATTGCTGGCGAAGGGCAGCAGCAGCCCGACACCGAGGTCGTAACCGTCCAGCACCACATAGATGAGCATGGACAAGGCCATCAGGCCGGCGAATACCACCGGCAACCAATACGCGGCGCCACTCATGCCAGTTTCTCCTCGAGATGCGCAGTGTCAGCGCCGGACTGGCCGGCGGCCTTGCCGGCCATGTAGAACAATACCGAGACATAAGCGCTCAGCAGTACCAGATACAGGCTCAGATACATCGCCAGCGTCGACGCCACCATGCCGCCGGTCGCCGGACCCGCCGCCTGCGCCGTGGTCAGCACCCCTTCCACCAGCCACGGCTGGCGGCCGATCTCGGTCACATACCAGCCGGCCAGCGTCGCCACCCAGCCGGCGAAAGTCATGCCCACCAGCGCGCGCAGCATCAGCGGAGCCAATTGACCGCGGCGGCGCAGCTGCCAACAGGCCAGCCAGGACACCAGCAGCATCAGCGCGCCGACGCCCGCCATCACCCGGAAGCTCCAGAACACCTTGCCCACCGGCGGATGCTGGGCGAACTCGTTGAGACCGCGGATCTCGCCGTTGGGATCATGGGTGATGATCAGGCTGGCCAGCTTGGGAATGCCCACCGCCATATCGTTCTGGCGGGTTTCCGCGTTGGGCAGCGCGAACAGCAGCAGCGGCGCGCCCTTCTCGGTGTGCCAGATGCCCTCGATCGCCGCCAGCTTGGCCGGCTGATGCTTGAAGGTGTTCAGGCCATGCATGTCGCCCACGAAGATCTGCAGCGGAATCAGCAGCGCCGCGGTGATCACCCCGGTTTTCAACGCCAGCTTGGCGCCATCGCTGCGGTCGCCCTTCAGCCGGCGATAGGCCGACAGACCGGCGACCAGGAAGGACGCGGTCAGGCCGGAAGCGATCAGCATATGGCTGAGCCGGTACGGCAGCGAGGGGTTGAAGATCACCTCCAGCCAGCTGGTCACCACCGCCTTGCCGTTCACCATCTCGAAGCCGGTCGGGGTCTGCATCCACGAGTTCAGCGCCAGGATCCAGAACGCCGACACCGTGTTGCCGAAGGCGACCAGGAAGGTGGCCCAGGTATGCACCCGTTCCGACACCCTGGAACGGCCGAACAGCATCACGCCGAGGAAGGTGGCCTCCAGGAAGAAGGCGGTCAGGATCTCATACGCCAAGAGCGGGCCGGCGATATTGCCCACCGTCTGCATATAGCCGGGCCAGTTGGTGCCGAACTGGAAGCTCATGGTCACGCCGCTGACCACGCCCAAGGCAAAGGACAGCGCGAAAATCTTCACCCAGAAACCATAGGCGTCCATCCAGCCCTGTTGGCCGGTTTTCAGATAGCGCAGCTTGAAGAACAGCAGCACCCAGCCCATCGCAATATTGATGGTGGGGAACAGAATGTGAAAGGAAATATTGGCGCCGAACTGCATGCGCGCCAATACCAGCGGGTCAAAGTCCATGGCTACTCCCTGTCGCCGTCGCGACTGGTCAGTTTCGAAAGCGAGTGGGTGAATTGCAGGATTTTCTGCACCTGCGACCCCATTTTCATCAGGCGCTGCAAAGTCTCCACGTCCATGTGCTGGATATCGGAGAACCAGGTGGTGACCAACTCGATCAGCTGGTACATCTCCTTCATCCGCGCCTGGGCATGGCGCTCGGCCTCGCTGGCCGGCGCTTCCATGATGGCGCCGCGCAACATGGTCAACGTCGGCTCCACCTCGCGTTTCTTGCGCTCCTCGGCCAGGGTCTTGAAGATGGCCCACACATCATCGGGCGTGGAGAAGTATTCGCGACGATCGCCAGGGAAATGCTGCAGCCGGACCAGGCGCCAGGACTCCAGCTCCTTCAGCCCCATGCTGACATTGGAGCGCGAAAAGCTCAGGCTCTCGGCGATTTCATCCGCGTTCAGCGGCTTCTCCGATACATATAGCAGCGCATAGATCTGGCCGACAGTGCGATTGATGCCCCAGCGGCTGCCCATTTCACCGAAATGCAGCACGAAGGACTGAACGAGAGGCGGTATATTCATGACATTCTCAATTTTCAGGAATTTCTGAAACTTTGATATAAATCATAAATTCGCAATGAAACCAAGTCAATCACAACCATCGTTGAGCGCGGCGCTTGACAAGACGGCACCCCATGCAAACCGCATCACCACTAGCTCGGCCAGCGCGGCTGACGCCGCTGGCGGCCTGCGTTAAAATAGCGCCGACTCTCCAAAACCCCGCCTCGCGCGGGGCCAAACATTAATCAGGGATGCCCTGGCGCCCACGCGGCCTTGATGCGCGGGCAGCTGCCACGGCATCCTGTTGTCTATTGAAAACATAAGAGCCCTTAGCCGATGAGCACGCCACAGCACACCCCGATGATGCAGCAATACCTGGCCATCAAACGCGAACACGCCGACAAGCTTGTGTTCTACCGCATGGGGGACTTCTACGAGCTGTTCTATGAGGACGCGGAGAAGGCGGCGCGCTTGCTCGACATCACCCTGACCACCCGCGGCGCCAGCGGCGGTAACCCGATCAAGATGGCCGGCGTGCCCTACCATGCCGCCGAAGGCTATCTGGCGCGCCTAGTCAAGATGGGCGAATCCGTCGCCATCGCCGAACAGATAGGCGATCCGGCGCTGTCCAAGGGCCCGGTGGAACGCAAGGTGGTGCGCATCGTCACCCCCGGCACCCTGACCGACGCCGCGCTGCTGGACGACAAGCGCGACAATCTGGTGATGGCGGTGAACATGGTCAAGGGCGTGCTGGGCCTGGCCTGGCTATCGCTCGCCAGCGGTGAATTCAAAGTGCTGCAGACCCGGGTGGACGACCTGCACAGCGAGCTGGAACGCTTGAAGCCGGCCGAGCTGGTGATCCCGGACGACACCGGCCTCAATGTGTTCGAGACCGTGGCCACGCCCAAGAAAAAACTGCCGCCGTGGCAGTTCGACATCGAATCGGCGCAGATGACGCTGACCCGGCACTTCGGCACCCGCGACCTGGCCGGCTTCGGCGCCGACACCCTGCCGGTGGCGGTGGGCGCCGCCGGCGCGCTGCTGGAATACGTCAAGACCACCCAGAGCGTGAACCCGGCCCACATCGCCAATCTGGCGGTGGAAGACGCCGGCGAACTGATCCGCATGGACGGCGCCACCCGCCGCAACCTGGAACTGACCGAAACCATACGCGGCGAGCCGTCGCCGACGCTGGCCTCGCTGCTGGACGGCTGCGCCACCAGCATGGGCAGCCGCCTGCTGCGCCATTGGCTGCATCACCCCATCCGCAGCCACGGCAAGCTGGCGCGCCGCCTGGAAGCGGTGCGCGCCCTGCTGCCGGCCTATGACGACGCCCACGCCCAACTGAGCGAAGTGGCGGACATCGAACGCATCACCGCCCGCATCGCGCTGCGCAGCGCCCGCCCGCGCGACCTGGCCGCGCTGCGCGATTCGCTGAAGGCGCTGACCGGCGTCAAGCGGCTGGCCGCCAGCCTGGACGCCGAACTGCTGGGCGAACTGGCGCGCCTGCTGCCGGACGATTCCCCGGTGGAAACCATGCTCAGCCAGGCCATCCTGCCCGAGCCCTCCACCTTCCTGCGCGACGGCGGCGTGATCAACCACGGCCTCAACGCCACGCTGGATGAGTTGCGCGCGATCCAGACCGACTGCGGCGCCTTCCTGCTGGCGCTGGAAGCGCGCGAAAAGGAACGCACCGGCATCCCGACGCTGAAAGTGGAATTCAACCGCGTGCACGGCTTCTACATCGAAGTCACCAAGGCCCAAGGCGACAAGGTGCCGGACGACTACCGCCGCCGCCAGACCTTGAAAAACGCAGAGCGCTACATCACGCCGGAACTGAAGGAATTCGAGGACAAGGCGCTGTCGGCGCAGGATCGCGCGCTGGCGCTGGAAAAACAGCTATACGAAGACCTGCTGGATCAGCTGGCACCGCACATCCCGGACCTGAAGCTGATCGCCCAGGCGGTGGCCGGGCTGGACGTGCTGTCCTCCTTCGCCGAGCGCGCCAGCGTCAACAACTACGTGGAGCCGGAGTTCGTCGCCGACACCCGGCTGGAAATCATCGAAGGCCGCCACCCGGTGGTGGAGGCCGAGGTGGAACGCTTCATCGCCAACGACACCAAATTGTCCGACGCGCGCAAGCTGCTGCTGATCACCGGCCCGAACATGGGCGGTAAATCCACCTATATGCGCCAGAACGCCTTGATCACGCTGATGGCCCACATCGGCAGCTTCGTGCCAGCCCAACGCGCGGTGATCGGCCAGATCGACCGCATCTTCACCCGCATCGGCGCTTCCGACGACCTGGCCGGCGGCCGTTCCACCTTCATGGTGGAAATGACCGAAACCGCCAACATCCTCAACAACGCCACCGAGCAATCGCTGGTGCTGATGGACGAAGTGGGCCGCGGCACCTCCACCTTCGACGGCCTGGCGCTGGCCTGGGCCATCGCCAAGGCGCTGATAGAAAAAAGCCGCGCCTATACGCTGTTCGCCACCCATTATTTCGAGCTGACCAGCCTGGCCGGCGATTACCCCAGCGTCGCCAACGTCCATCTGTCCGCGGTGGAACACAAGGACCGCATCGTGTTCCTGCACCATGTGGAAGAAGGCCCGGCCAGCCAGAGCTACGGTCTGGCGGTGGCGCAACTGGCCGGCGTGCCCGGCAAAGTGATCCGTGAGGCGCGCCGCTATTTGACCGAACTGGAGAACCACTCCGCCAGCCGCGTGCAGCCAGATCTATTTGTCAGTTTACCCGCGACGGCAACTGTGGAACCTGAACCGAATCCGGCGGTCGAACGCCTTCTGGAGGTCGATCTAGACGATCTCTCGCCACGGGAAGCTCAGGCTTTACTCTATGAATTAAAGAAACTGGCCAATTGACCAGGCCAGACCCGGGGACGTTTCCTATATTACTAGAAGGTAACATCCGAGACAGGAGCAACAACAATGTCGCTTGAAAACACTGCCACCGCCCCGGGCCTGGTCCAGCTGTTCAGTCAGGTTACGGACGATGGAAGCATTGCCCTTTCCTCCATCCGTGAGCGGGCCAACCTTGAATTGTCCAGCTTCGCCGCCATGGCGAGCCAACAATTGCAGCAGCTGGACATCAGCATGCCGCCGGCGATCAGCCTGATCAGCACGCCGGCCTGCCAGCTGGCCTTGGAAAACAACCACCCGCATGCCGAGGAAATCCGGACCTGGTTGCAGGGCAATGACAATATCACCCGTAAATTCAAGGAAGTGGAAGTGCTGTACGAGATCGTGCGCGCCGCGGAAAGCATAGGCGAGACCTTCCCGGAAAGCTCGACCTTCCACATTGGCTTAACCAGCGCCGGGCCCATCGCCTACTTCGAGGACAGCCACCGCGCCTAGACGCCGCGCCCGCGCGCATTCAACACCCAGACGGGGAAGCAAACGCTTCCCCGTTTTTCTTGCGTCAATCCCGCTGCGGGCAAAGCGCCCGCTCCCGCCGATAAAAACGCGGATAGGCGTTGATGAAGCGCATCTCCTCCGGGTAGGGATAGAAGTCCTCGATGTGGCCAGCGCCGATGCGGCGCTGGCGCTGCTGCCAGAACGCCGGGCTCAGCAAATCCTGATGGTGGCGCAGAAACGTCTGCCTGACCTCGGCGTCACCCAACAGGAAGGCGCCGAACTCTTCCGGAAACACATCATTGCGCGCCACCGGATACCAGACCTCGCCCGACATCTCCATTTCCGGATACGGCGCCTCCGGAATCCGGCGGAAGCGGCAATCGCTCAGGTATTCGATCTCGTCGTAATCGTAGAAGATCACCCGGCCGTAGCGCGTCACCCCGAAGTTCTTGAACAGCATGTCGCCGGGAAAGATATTCGCCGCCGCCAGCTCCTTGATCGCCAGTCCGTAGTCGCGCACCACCCGCGCCTTTTCCGCCGGCTCGGCGCTCATCAGGTAGAGATTCAACGGTTTCAAGCGCCGCTCGATATACAGATGCTTGATCACCAGTTGCTCCGCCCCCTCCTCCAGCAGCGACGGCGCCTGCGCGCGCAGCTCCCGCAGCAGCTCCTCGGTGAAGCGCGCCTTGGGAAACGCCACATTGGAAAATTCCAGCGTGTCCGCCAGCCGCCCCACCCTATCATGACGCTTCACCAACTGATACTTGGCCTTCACCGTCGCGCGGTCCGCCTCCTTGGCGCCACCGAACTCATCCTTGATCAGCTTGAACACATAGGGATAGGACGGCAGCGTGAACACCAGCATCACCAGGCCGCGGATGCCGGGCGCGATGACGAAACTGTCGTTGGAATGCTGCAGATGCTGGATGAAGTCGCGATAAAAGGTGTTCTTGCCCTGCTTCTGCAAACCCAGCATGGTGTAGAGCTCGGCCTTGCTCTTGCCCGGCAGCATGCCGCGCAGGAATTGCACATAGCCGGACGGCACTTCCATGTCCACCAGGAAATAAGCGCGGCTGAAGGAAAACAGCATGCCTATGCGCCATGGCTCCAGCAGCAAGGTGTCCAGACACAAGCCACCCAGCGCGTCGTGCAGCACCGGGACCGCGAATGGGTACTGCGCGCCGCCATTGATCACCTTGCCCAGCACATAGGCGGACTTATTGCGGTAGAACGGCGACGACAGCACCTGAACCTGGTAATTGGCCTCCTGCCGCGGCCAGCGGCCCTCCAGAAACGCCAGCGCCTGACGCAGCGACAACGCGATATCACGGCGCAGCCGGGTGAAGGCTCGCTGCCAGCCGAAGTCCTCGACCATGCGCCGCAGCACCGCCCTCAGGCCGTCGCGCGCCGGATAATAGCTGCGATAGGACGGCGGATCCGACTCTATGTACTCGGTGGAAATCGCCGGGCGGATGAAGATGAAATCGTTGTTGAAATAATCGCGGTGCAGGATGCGGGTGAACACCGAGTTGAAAAAGGTTTCCGCGCACTCCGGCTGCTTGTGCCTGACCAGCAGGCCGATGAAGTAGAGCTTGGCTTGCTGCCAGATCTCGTCGTCCAGCAGCTCGGCGTGAAGCTCGCCATGCAGCCGCGCCACAGTTTCCGCCACCCGCTGGTCGTAGAACTGGATACGGTCGCGCACCGCCTGCTGCACGCCCTGCCAGTCGCCGGCCTCGAACAAGGCCTTGGCGCCGCGGTTGCAGTCGCGAAAGCGCCGGTAATGCTTGTCGAAACCATCCACCAGCGCCTGCGCGATATCGCGCGCCACCGGATTGTAGGACTCGGGTATCTGCATGCGCCCGCCTCGTCGATGTGGAACCGCCGCGTCGCGGCCCGGCGCCGGTTCAAGGCTTGCGCGGGCCTCCGCGCCGGAAGCCGCCGCCGCGCGGCTGCGCGCCCGGCTTGGCGATGCGCTGAGCATGGGGCAGCCGCGGCAAATCCGCAAGGTCCACCTCCAGCTCGCGCATGTCTCCCGGCTGCAAGCCGTCCAGCGCCCACGGGCCTATCGCCGCCCGCACCAAGCGCAAGGTCGGCAGGCCCACCTTGGCGGTCATGCGCCGCACCTGGCGGTTCTTGCCCTCGCTGATGACGATCTCCAGCCAGCCGTCCGGCACCGTCTTGCGAAAACGCACCGGCGGCTTGCGTTCCCACAGATCGGGGGCGTCGATGCGCCGCGCCTGCGCCGGCTGAGTGGTGAAATCGCCCAGATCCACGCCACGGCGCAGTTGCTCCAGCTGTTCCTCGCGGATCTGGCCCTCCACCTGCACCCAATAGGTCTTGGGCAGTTTCCAGCGCGGATTGGCGATGCGGTGCTGCAGCTCACCGTCTCCGGTCAGCAGCAGCAGCCCTTCGCTGTCGGTGTCCAGCCGGCCAGCCGGATACACGCCGGGCAAGGGCACGCAGGACTTGAGCGTTGGATGCGAGGGGTGCTCGGAAAACTGACAGATGACACCGTAGGGCTTGTTGAGCAGAATGAGTCGGGACATGGCGGAAACAGCGACAATGAATGAATGAGCCGAATGATAGCAAGAGCCGGCCGCAAAGTAGCGGCAGATTGCCGACGCATGGGCACTCCCGCTGCTTATAATTCACATTCGAACAGACCCCAAGCAGTTATAACGCATAAAAGTTCACATGCGCTGCGAGCCAAGCGCCCGCACAGAGGTATAATTCGCTTTTGAAAATTGCCCGAGAGTCGCCGGATCGCGCTCAGGCCGCGTCGCCTGGACCCCGCGTCCGCCTTTCCAAGCTCTTTCAATGCGCCGGCAGCGCCTCGCGCAACCGTTCTGTCGTCACAAGATAACTATGGAGATAGAGTAATGCCTTCGGAACAGCCCAGCATCATTTACACCCTGACCGACGAAGCGCCGGCGCTGGCTACCAGCGCCTTCCTGCCTGTCGTCCAGGCCTTCGCCGGCTCCGCCGGCATCAAGGTCGCCACCGCGGACATTTCGCTGGCGGCCCGCGTCCTGGCCGAGTTTCCCGACTATCTGGCTGACGAACAGAAAGTGCCGAATACCCTGGCGGAGCTGGGCAAGCTGACCCAGCACCCCGACACCAACATCATCAAGCTGCCCAATATCAGCGCCTCGGTGGCCCAGCTGATCGCCTGCGTCAAGGAACTGCAGGCCAAGGGCTATGCGCTGCCGGACTATCCGGAAAACCCGGCCTCCGACGCCGACAAGGCGATCAAGGACCGCTACGCCCGCTGCCTGGGCTCGGCGGTGAACCCGGTGCTGCGCGAGGGCAACTCCGACCGCCGCGCGCCGCTGGCGGTGAAGAACTACGCCAAGAAGCACCCGCACTCGATGGGCGAATGGAAGCAATGGTCGCAAACCCATGTTTCCCACATGCACCATGGCGACTTCTACCACGGCGAAAAGTCGATCACGCTGGACAAGGCCCGCGACGTGAAGATGGAGCTGACCACCAAGAGCGGCCAGACCATCGTGCTCAAGCCCAAGGTCGCGCTGCAGGCCGGCGAGATCATCGACTCCATGTTCATGAGCAAGAAAGCGCTGTGCGAATTCTACGAGCGCGAGATGGAAGACTGCCGCGAAGCAGGCATCCTGTTCTCCTTGCACGTGAAAGCCACCATGATGAAGGTGTCCCACCCCATCGTGTTCGGCCACTGCGTCAAGATCTACTACAAGGAAGCGTTCGAGAAGCACGGCAAGCTGTTCGAGGAACTGGGCGTCAACGTCAACAACGGCATGGCCACCCTGTACGAGAAGATCGAGACCCTGCCGGCATCCAAGCGCGAAGAGATCATCCGCGATCTGCACGCCTGCCAGGAGCATCGCCCGCGTCTGGCGATGGTGGATTCGGCCAAGGGCATCACCAACTTCCACTCGCCCAATGACGTGATCGTCGATGCCTCGATGCCGGCGATGATACGCGCCGGCGGCAAGATGTGGGGCGCCGACGGCAAGCCTTACGACGCCAAGGCGGTAATGCCGGAATCCACTTTCGCCCGCATTTACCAGGAGATGATCAACTTCTGCAAATGGCACGGCAACTTCGATCCCAAGACCATGGGCACCGTGCCCAACGTCGGCCTGATGGCGCAGAAGGCCGAGGAATACGGCTCCCACGACAAGACCTATGAAATCCAGGAAGATGGCGTCGCCAACATCGTCGACCTCGCCAGCGGCGAAGTGCTGCTGACGCAGAACGTCGAGCAAGGCGATATCTGGCGCATGTGCCAGGTGAAGGACGCGCCTATCCGCGACTGGGTCAAGCTGGCCGTTACCCGCGCCCGCAACTCCGGCATGCCGGCGGTGTTCTGGCTGGACCCGTACCGCCCGCACGAGAACGAGCTGATCAAGAAGGTGCACGCCTACCTGAAGGATCACGACACCAATGGCCTGGAAATCCACATCATGTCCCAGGTGCGCGCGATGCGTTACACCCTGGAACGCGTGGCGCGCGGCCTGGACACCATCTCGGTGACCGGCAACATCCTGCGCGACTACCTGACCG
>NZ_JAYSGF010000042.1:0-42381 GCF_041912965.1 Chromobacterium sp.
GACCGACAGCAGCTCGGCCGGCAGCTCGGCGATCTTCAGATGATAGTGCTGTTGCAGCGGCATGGCGGCTTCTCCATATCGGCCAGTCCCCCCGGCCCGTTGCGCAGGCCGGGGGGCGGCGACGTTTAGTTCTTGGCCTTGGGCATTTGCGAAACCAGGGACAGGTTGATGTCCAGGCCCTCCACCTGGAAGTGCGGCACGATGAACAGCTTGACCTTGAAGAAGCCGGGGTTGTCATCGATGTCTTCGACGATGACCTGGGCGTCGCGCAGCGGGTGCGAGGCTTGCAGCTCGTCGCTGGGGTCGGTCATTTCGGTGACCAGCAGCTTGATCCAGGTGTTGAGCTCCAGTTCCAGCAGCCGGCGGTCCTTGGTGGCGCCGATGTTCTCGCGCTGGATCAGCTTCAGGTAGTGCGCCAGCCGCGACAGCAGGAAGATGTACGGCAGCCGCGCGTTGATGCGGCTGTTGGCGCTGGCCTCCTTGGTGTCGTACAGCGCCGGCTTTTGCGTGGAATTGGCGGAGAAGAAGCAGGCGTAGTCGCGGTTCTTGTAGAAGGACAGCGGGACGAAGCCCAGGTTGGCGAATTCGAATTCGCGGGTTTCCGGAATCAGCACTTCGGTGGGGATTTTCACCTGGTTGCCTATGCCCAGGTCGTACAGGTGAATGGGCAGGTCTTCCACCAGGCCGCCGGCTTGCGGGCCGCGCACTTGCACGCACCAGCCGTTGCCGATGAAGCTGCGCACCATATTGGCGGCAAAGGCGAAGGCGGCGTTGGCCCACAGGTAGCGCTGGTGGTCCGGGCCCTTGACGTTTTCGGCGTAGTTGAAGCTGCGCACCGGCACGGTGTCGGGTCCATAGGGCAGGCGCGCCAGGAAGCGCGGCAAGGTCAGTCCGATGTAGCGGGCGTCGTCGCTGTTGCGGAAGCTGCGCCATTTGATGTATTCCGCGCGGTCGAAGTAGTTGGCCACGTCCTGGATGGCGGCCACTTCATCCATGCTTTGCTTGCCGAAGAAGGCCGGCCCCACCGAGCCGATGAAGGGCATGTGGGCGGCGGCGGCCACCTTGGCGATGTCGCGCAGCAGCGCGATGTCCTGCGGGCCGCGGTCGAATTCGTAATTGGAGATGATGGCGCTTATGGGTTCGCCGCCTGGGGTGTCGTATTCCTGGATGTAGGTGTGCTGGTAGAGGCCGCTCTGGATCACTTCCGGCGCGTCGTCGAAGTCGTTGCGCAGGTCTTCCTTGCTGACGTCCAGCACTTCGATCTTGACGTTCTTGCGGAAGTCGGTGCGATCCACCAGGAAGCGCAGTCCGCGCCAGCAGGACTCTATTTGCTGGAAGGCGGGGGCGTGCATCACCGCGTCCAGCTGGCGGCTGATCTGCGCGTCGATGTTGGCGATGTGGAAGTCCAGCAGGCTTTTGTCCAGTCGGTCCACTTTCTGCGAGGATTCCTGGATCATTTTCAGGAAGACGTTGACCGCCACCGCGATGCGTTCGTCCAGCGGCGCGTCCGACATCACTTCGGCGGTCTGATAGGCCTCGATGGGCTGGGTGCTGGCCACCGGCGCCAGGTTTATTTTGGCGCATAGCGATTCGTAAACGCTGACCGGCGATTCCAGCACGATGGTGTCGTCAGCTTGCTGTTGCTTTTTGGTAGACATGGTGAGGACTCCTGGCTTAGTGGGCGGCTTGGCTGAGCGGGATGATGCGTTCCAGTTCGCTGCGCAAATTGGCGGACAGCGCGTCGTCGCGCAGGATTTTTTCCAGCTCGCGGCGGAAGGAGGCGTTGTCCAGCAGATTGGCCTTGAGGTCGCGCAGCAGGTTGCGCATTGCCAGCAGCGCGCGCAGTTCCGGGATTTGCGCCGCTACCTGTTCCGGGTGGAAGTCCTTCATCGCTTTGAAATCCAGGTCCACCGCCATTTCAGAGCCGTCGCCGGCCAACGTGTTTTCCACCACCAGCTTGGCTCTGGGCTTGAGCTCGGCCAGCACGGCGTCGAAGTTGTTCTTGTCGATCGACACCTTTTCCCGTTCCGCCAGCGGCCGATGTTCCTGGCCATGGCTGTAGTCCCCCGCCACCAGCAGTTTCAGTGGGAGTTCGACTTTCTTCTGCGCTCCACCGGTATGCAGATCCAGTTTGATGTTGACCCGCGCGGCGGGCACTTCGTTTTGAAAGCTTTCGGCCATGGTGTTTTCCTCAGTTGCGATCAAGATTGCAGCGCGCCCATTTTTCCTGCTGGATAAATGGGCGAGGTTGCGTGTTTGCCGCGTTTTCACACGTTGCTGGCGGCGATATGGGCTATGTCGGCGTGACTGTTTTCTCCTGGTTTTAGGTCAATGTGGCTGCTGTATTTTCTTTCTGCCTAAATTTATCGATCGCTGTTGAGCGGTTTTTTAATTAGCTTTCAATGTTAACCATATTGTGTTGTTTGATGCAATATTGTTTTTTTGTTGACATAAAATATTGTTTTTGGCCTAGAATGTTTGAGATTTTTCCGTGAAGCGCCATGTATATTTTTTTGTCATTTTTATTTTTTAATGTTTTCCTATTTGCTTTTTTGTTTAATTAATGAATTGGGTTTTTATTTTGTTTGGCGTTTTGTCGGACGGTTTTAAGGCTGGGTAGCTTGCGCTGACTCTGCTTCGCTTGGTGTCAGCCGCTCCTGAATTAGAGCTTGCTCACGAGGTTATCTCCATGAGGATTTTTCGTCCGATGTGGCTGGAGGGGGCTTTATTGTCTCCTCAGCACTTTCAGCAGCAGTCATTGTGGTTTTCTCATTTGGCAGCCTCGTTTGGGCGTTTGGCCCAGCCTTATTTTTGGGGCTGCTGGGAAGTGGGTTGGGATGAGGCGGCCTTGAGCCTTGGCAAGCTGAAGCTGGAGCGTTTACGCCTGGTCCTGCCGGATGGCGCTGTCGTCGATTGTGTCGAAGTGGATCAATTGCCGCCGGCCAGGGAGCTGCTGGTAGCGGCGGAAACGCAGAGCCTGATGGTGTCGTTGGGCCTGCCGTTGTGGGATGCCGGCGGCGGCAATTGCGAACGGAGTAGCGAAACGCCATCGCGGCCGCGACGACAGCGCTGCGAATACCGGGAAGTGAACGATTTATATGATGGCCCGCCAGCGGAGTTGGCCGTGGAGCGCGGCAATTTGCGCCTGCTGCTGGAGTTCGAGGAGCAGGCGGATTATGTCTGCTGCCCATTGCTGCGCCTAAGCCGCGATGGTCAGGGGCGCTGGACGCGGGACGAAGCGTTCTGGCCGCCGTCCCTGCGGCTAGATAGTGTCCCCGGTTTGCTGGACCTGGCCGGGCGGGTCGAGGAGATGCTGCTGGCGCGCAGCCGCCAGTTGTCTGAGCGCCGGCGCGAGCGTGGACGCGGCATGGTGGATTTTTCGGTGTCGGACGCCGGCTTGTTCTGGTTCCTGCATTGCGTGAACAGCGCCTGGCCGGTGCTGGCGCATTTGCGCGGGACGCCGGCCAGTCATCCGGAGGCCCTGCACCGCGCGCTGGCGCAGCTGTGCGGCATGCTGAGCACATTCTCGCTGCAGCAGGATCTGGCGGATATCCCGGCCTATAGGCATGAAGATGCCCGGCCCGGCTTTTTGCAGCTGGAAGACCGGATCAGGACGAGCCTGGAGCAGGTGATTCCCTCGCAGGTGGTGCTTGTGCCCTTGGCCAAGGGCACGTCGTCGACGTGGCATGGAACGCTGGCGGACTCCAGGCTGGCAGAGCAGGGCGGCTTTTATCTGTCGGTACGGGCGGATATGCCGCCGGCGCAGCTATTGGAGCGCTTTCCCGCCGTGTGCAAGATCGGCGCGCCGGAGGAGGTGGAGGCCCTGCTCAGTACGGCATCCAGCGGCGTGCCCTTGAGTGTGCCGGCACGTTTGCCGGCCGCTTTACCGGTGCGCATGGAAAACCTGTACTTCGTCTTGGACGCCGCGCATCCGGCATTCAAACGCATGCTGGATGTGCAGGCATGCTCCTGCTATGTGCCCGCGTCCTTGCCGGGCGTGGCGCTTGAACTCTTCGTGGTGCTGCAATCATGAACAAACCATTTCCGCCGGAGATTTTGGCCCGAGGCCTTAGGGACACGGCGCTGACAGCGTCGATGCTGGCCGACAAGGATGCGCCCGAGCATGTGGAGGACTGGCGCGAGCATGCGGCCGGTCTGGTGCACACGTTGCGAGAGGACCTGCGCCAGGCTGGCGCAGGCGAGGCTTTGATCGCCAGCGTCAGTTACGCGCAATGCGCGTTGTTGGACGAGGCGGCGCTGCGCCGGCTGCAGGGCGACCAGCGCGCGGCATGGGCGCGGGAGCCCTTGCAGGTGCGGTTTTTCAATAGTTACCAGGCGGGCGAGGCTTTGCTGCAGCAGATGCGCGAGCACTTGGCACAGCCCGGCGCGCCCGCGGCGCTGAGCTGGTGCTATGCGATGACGCTGGCGCTGGGTTTCCGCGGCGGCGAGGACGAAGCCGCCTGCCAGGCCTTGCTGGGGCGCTTGAGCGCGGGATTGGAGGCGCCACCGCCATTGCCGGCGGGCGAGTTTGACGGCCAGGTCGCGCTGATGCGCGGCAATGCTTCCCGCTACCTGCGGCGCGTGGCCTTGCCGTTGGCGGCGGCGGTGGCGGGCCTGGCGGCCTTGTTCTTTGCCTATGCGGTCTTGCATGGCTGGCTGGGCGCCGCCGATGCGGCGCTGGCGTTGGCATGAGGGAGCGAGCGATGCGGACGCGGGCGCATTCTTTCTGCTTGTGGGGCTTGTCGCTGGCGGCGGCTTCGTGGTGGCTGACGTTCATGACGCCTTGGAGCGGAGGGCTGCGCCTGGGCGCGGTGCTGCTTGCGGTGGCTGTCTGGCTGGCCTGGATCGGATGGCGGCTGCGGCGGCCCTGCGGCGGGCAGGCGGAGCGGGATGCGGTGTTGCCGGGCCTTCTGGAACTGCCGCAGGGCTGGCGCGGCGATCGTGTCACGGTGGTGGAGCTGGAAAGCCGGCGCGGCGCCTACGTGGCGGCGGAGGATGGCGTGCTGCGGGTGATGGTGCCCACGCCGGCGCTGTTGGAGCGGGTGATGTCCGAACTGGTGGCCTGGCGGCGGGGCGTTCCGCCCAATGCGCTGACCTTGCGGGTGGAGGCGGCGGCCGAGTGTGGCGAATCGGCCTGGCTGGGCCGTTTGCAAGCTTGGCGGCAGGCGATTGCCGACGCGGAGGCGCGCTTGGGGTGTCGCTTGCCTCTGTATTTATTGGTGAGATTTCCCGCGCCGAGGCGTTGCGCCGGCATCAATGGGGCCTTGGGCGTGGTGCTGAAAGGCGCGCCGTGTTCCAGCCTGCGCCAATGGCGCGAGCGGCTGGATGAGTGGCGCAAGCAACTGGAGTTGCAAGCGCCGGGCTTGGGCGATGGAGAGGGACGGGCTCGCTTCGATTTGCGGCAGCGCGCCGGCGCGGTGGGGGGCTGGCTGGCTTCTCAGGCGTTGCCTGCCTTGCTGCAAGGCGCCACGCCGTTGCCCGCCCCCGGTTTGCAAGGCATCGCCCTGCTGCCGGCGCAGGGCGGCGATGCTGCGCTGTCGCCGTGGGGGCGCGCCCGGCAGGCCTTGAGCGGTCTGGCGGTGCGGCCGCTAAGCGCCGGCGGCGGCGAAGAGGGCGGGCTGCCCGGCAGTTGGCTATTTGGCCTGGAGCGCGGCCCGCGTTTGTCCGCCGGCTGGAAACTGGTCTTGAATCTTTGGTTGCTGGCCTGCTTGACGGCGATGGCGACGCTGGCCGCTTCGGCCTGGTCCAATCGCCAATTGCTGGAACGGCTGGCGGCCGATGTCGCGCATTATCGATCGCTGCCCGTGGAACGGGATGCGGAGCGCCGCCAGGCCTTGCTGGTGCTGGAGCGGGATGCGCGCGAATTGCAGAGCCATGCCGATCTTGGCGTGCCACTGCGCTTGGGCTTCGGTTTTTATCGGGCGCGGCCCTGGCATCAGCGCATCGCCAGGCTGATTGCAGAGTATCGGCCTCCGCAGGCGGCGCCGGTTTCGGTGTCGCTGGACAGCTTGTCCTTGTTTGATAGCGGCAAGGCCGCGCTGCGCCCGGACGCGGCGGCTTCTCTGGAGCCGGTGCTGGCCGCCTTGCGCCAGCACGCTGACCGCAATGTGTTGGTGGCCGGGCATACCGATAGCGTGGGACGTGCTGACGCGAATCAGCGCTTGTCGCTGGAGCGCGCCGCCGCGGTGCGCGATTGGCTGGTGCAAGTGTCTGGATTGCCGCTGAGCCGCTTCGCGATCCAGGGTTATGGCGCAACCCGGCCGCTGGCGAGCAATGACGATGCCGAGGGCCGGGCCAGGAACCGGCGCGTGGAGATTACCTTGCTGCCATTCCCTCCCGTGAAGTAAGGGTTGGGGGCGAGGAGGCTTCCCGGTTGCAGTCCGGGGTTTTTGTGAAACTTAAATTATTAAGTTGATTCATTGGGAGAACGAGCGATGGCAATTCCCGCATATATGTGGCTGAAGGATGACGGCGGCGCCGATATCAAGGGGTCGGTAACGGTGCAAGGCCGCGAGAACAGTGTGGAGGTGGTGGAGTTCGATCATGCAGTGCGCATTCCCACCGATGGCAATACCGGCAAGCTGACTGGCACCCGGGTGCATGAGGCGCTGACCCTGGTCAAGGAGTTTGATGCTTCATCGCCGTATTTGTACAAGGCGGTGACCAGCGGGCAGACGCTGAAGGAGGTGGAGTTCAAGTGGTATCAGATCGATGACGCCGGCAGCGAGCAGGAGTATTTCAATATCAAGCTGGACAACGTCAAGGTCGTGTCGGTGGCCCCCAAGATGTACAACATCAAGGATCCGGATCGGGAGCGTTACAACCATCTGGAAGAGGTGGAAATGCGCTACGAAAAGATTACCTGGGCCTATAAGGACGGCAACATCATCCACTCCGACAGCTGGATTGAAAACCGTTAGCGCCGCCATGCGCGGCAAGCGCTGGGCTGGTTTAGGCGCGTGGCCGGCTTAGCGTTTCGCGGTTGACGGAGGAGGTTTACGGCACTTTTGTGATGCCGGCCATTTTGGCCGGCATGCGCTTTTTTGGGAAAAGACGGACATGACTCTCGATTCTGTTCATTTGCTGCGGAGGCTGAACGAGCACTGCGCCCATGCGCTGGAGGCGGCGGCCGGCTTGTGCCAGACGCGCGCGCACGCGGAGATCACGGTTGAGCACTGGCTGGTCAAGTTGCTGGAGCAGGGCGATGGCGATCTGGCCGTCTTGCTGCGGCATTACGAGATCGACGTGGATGAGGTGTGGCAGGGCTTGCTGGCCGCGCTGGAGCGCTTGCCGCGTAATATGCGCGGCAAGCCCGGGCTGTCGCGCGGGTTGCAGGAGCTGCTGCAGGCGGCCTGGCTGATCGCTTCGCTGGATTTTGGTGGCTTGCGGATACGCTCGGCGCATTTGTATCTGGCCTTGCTGGCGGCGCCGGAGCGTTTGTCTTGTCGGCAGGCTTGGCCCTTGTTCAGCCTGTCCGCGGCGCAGCTTCGCGCGCGCTGGGCATGGCTGGAGCAGGTGTCGGCGGAATCCGAGGCGCGGAGCGGCCCGGACGAGCTGTCTTCGCCGGCGGAGGCTGGACGGGAGGCGGAAACGGCGCTTGGCGAGTTGCCGGAGGTCTTGACCCGGTTCGCCGGCGATTTGACCGCCAAGGCGCGTCAGGGCTTGATCGATCCGGTGCAGGGCCGTGACAAGGAGATGCGGCAGATGGTGGATGTTCTGCTGCGCCGTCGGAAGAACAATCCCATCCTGGTGGGCGAGCCTGGGGTGGGCAAGACGGCGCTGGCGGAGGGGCTGGCCTTGGCCATCGCTTCCGGCGAGGTGCCGCAGGCATTGCGCCAAGTGCGGCTGCTGGCGTTGGACATTGGCCTATTGCAGGCGGGCGCGGGCGTCAAAGGCGAGTTCGAGCAGCGGCTGAAACTGGTGATCGAGGCGGTGCGCACGTCCGAGCAGCCTATTCTGCTGTTTATCGATGAGGCGCATGTGCTGGTGGGCGCGGGTAATGCAGCCGGCGGCAGCGACGCGGCGAATTTGCTGAAGCCGGCGCTGGCGCGTGGCGAATTGCGGACGATAGCCGCTACCACTTGGTCGGAGTACAAGCAGTATTTCGAGCAGGACGCGGCGCTGGAGCGGCGGTTCCAGATGGTGAAGGTGGAAGAGCCGGACGATGCCGCCGCCTGTCTGATGTTGCGCGGCCTGAAGTCGCGCTATGCCGAGCATCACGGGGTGGCGATCCGCGATGAGGCGATCACGGCGGCGGTGAGTTTGTCGCGGCGCTATCTGGCCGGCCGGCAGTTGCCGGACAAGGCGGTGGATTTGATCGACACTGCGGCGGCGCGAGCGCGGCTGAGTCTGGAAGGCGGCGCGGTGGAGTTGCAGCTTGTGCAGGCGCGGGTGTCGGCGCTGGACAGCGAGAGGGAGGCCTTGTTGGATGAGGCTAGGCTTGGCGCTGGCGACACGCAGCTTGAGACGCGCCTGCAGGCGGTCGACACCGAGCTGGCCGAGACGCGGCTTGAAGCCGAGGTGTTGCAAGGGCGTTATCAACAGGAACGGCTGAGCGCGGAGTCCTTGCGCCAGCAGTGCCGGGAGCGGGGCGAACAGCCGGGCGGCGCGGCGCGGCTGGCGCAGGCGCGCGCCGAGCTGGCGGCGCTGCAGGGGGAGCGCCGCTTGGCGGTCGCGGAGGTGGATGCGGCCTTGGTGGCGGAAGTGATCGCCGATTGGACCGGGGTGCCGGTGGGCAGGCTGCTGGCCGACGACGCGGCGAACCTGCTGGGCCTGGCTGCTTCTTTGCGGGAACGGGTGCGCGGGCAGGAGGGCGCGGTGGCTGAGATCGCACAGTCCTTGCTGGCGGCCAAGTCCGGCCTGGAGCCCAGCCGCGGCCCGCTGGGGGTGTTTCTGCTGACCGGACCGTCCGGCGTGGGCAAGACCGAGACCGGACTGGCGCTGGCCGATTTATTGTTTGGCGGCGAACAGGCGCTGCTGACCATCAATCTGTCCGAATATCAGGAAGCGCACACGGTGTCGCAGTTGAAAGGTTCGCCGCCGGGTTATGTCGGCTATGGCCAAGGCGGGGTGCTGACCGAGGCGGTGCGGCGGCGGCCCTATAGCGTGATTCTGCTGGACGAGGCGGAGAAGGCGCACCGGGATGTGCTGAACCTGTTTTACCAGGCGTTCGACCGCGGCTTCATGCGGGATGGCGAGGGCCGTGAGATCGATTTTCGCAATACGCTGTTTCTGCTGACGTCGAATCTGGGCAGCGAGCTGTTGCTGGAGCAGGACGCGGAGCCGGAGCGAGAGGCGTGGCTGGATGCGCTGCGGCCATTATTGCTGGCCCATTTTCAGGCGCCGCTGCTGGCGCGGATGCAGGTGGTGCCGTATGGGCTGTTGTCGGCGTCCGCGCTGGCGGAAATCGCGCAATTGAAACTGACGGCGTTGGCCGCGCATCTGAAGGCGTCGCAAGGCATGATGCTGGAGGCGGGGGCGGACTGCGCGCGGGCGTTGGCCAGCGCCTGCGGTCGGCGTGACAACGGCGCGCGCGGCCTGGACCATCTGGTGCGGCAGCAGTTGTTGCCGGAGATGGCGGCGCAGTGTCTGCAATGGCGGCTGGAGCACGGCGGGATGCCGGCGAGAATCACGCTGGCGACCGGGAGCGGCGGTGAGCTGGAGATGGCATTGTCTTGAAGGCAGACCGAAGGTCCTTGCTTGGCCACGTCATTTTTCAGCGCTGGTGAATATCACCTTCCATGTTTTTTGCAGCTGGGAAAGCGGGTTGATACAATTCAATCCGCTTTTTCTATTATGAATAGAATAAAAGTCGTGCTGTAATGGAAAACGCAGCGATCCGAAAAATCACAAAGACAGGACTTGACGCATGTTCGTCGGAATCGGCTACCTCATTATTCTGGGCTCCGTGCTGGGGGGATTCGTCGCTGCGGGGGGGCATCTCGCCGCGTTGATGCAGCCGCTGGAGGTGGTGATGATCGCTGGCGCCGCGCTCGGCGCCTTCGTGGTGGCCAACGGCGGCGCGCCGCTGAAGGCGACCATGAAAGCCTTCCCCACCGTGTTCAAGGGCTCGCCTTACGGCAAGGCCTTCTACATGGAACTGTTCTCGCTGTTGTTCGAGATTCTGACCAAGGTGCGCAAGGAAGGCCTGATGTCCATCGAGGCCGATGTCGAGAACCCGGAAGCCAGCCCTGTCTTTTCCAAATACACCACGGTCTTGCATGACCATCACGTGGTGGAATTCATCTGCGACTATCTGCGCCTGATGGTGGGCGGCAACCTCAACGCCTTCGAAATCGAGAACCTGATGGATGTGGAAATCGAAACCCACCATCACGAGGGCGAGGTGCCGGTCAACGCGGTCAAGGGCCTGGCCGACGGTCTGCCGGCCTTCGGTATCGTGGCGGCGGTGATGGGGGTGGTGCATACCATGGAGTCGGTGGGCGCGCCGCCGTCGGAACTGGGCATGCTGATCGCCCACGCGCTGGTGGGCACCTTCCTCGGTATCTTGCTGGCTTACGGCTTTGTCGGCCCGCTGGCCACCATTCTCGAGCACAAGCTGGGTGACGGCACCCGGGTCTACCAAACCATCAAGGTCACCATCCTGGCCAGCCTCAACGGCTATGCGCCGCAAGTGGCGGTGGAATTCGGCCGCAAGGTGCTGGCTTCGCATGATCGTCCGTCCTTCAAGGAACTGGAAGACCATGTGAAACAGGCCAAGAAATAAGCGACGGGGACATCATGGCTGACGAATCGCAACGGCCCATCATCGTCAAACGCATCAAGAAGGGCGGCCACGGCCACCACGGCGGCGCCTGGAAAATCGCCTATGCCGACTTCGTGACCGCGATGATGGCGTTCTTCCTGTTGATGTGGCTGCTGGGCTCGGCCTCGCAGGGCACGCTCAACGGCATCGCCGAGTACTTCAAGACGCCGCTGAAGGTGGCGCTGTCCGGCGGCGCCGGCGCCGGCGACGCCACTTCGGTGATCAAGGGCGGCGGCAATGATTTGACCAAGCAGACCGGCCAGGTCAACAAATCCGGCTCGCCGCAGGACGAGATCATGCGCAAGCAGCGCGAGCAAGCGTCGATGGAGCAGCTGCAGAACAAGATTCAGAGCACGGTGGATCACAGCGAACTGCTCAAGGAATACAAGAACCAGCTCAAGCTGGAAATCACGCCGGATGGCTTGAAGATACAGATCGTCGATGAGCAGAACCGCTCGATGTTCGATTCCGGCAGTTCGCGCATGCTGCCGCATACCCGCGTGCTGCTGCAGCAGCTGGCCAAGGAGTTGAACATGATGCCGAACAAGATCAGCATCTCCGGCCATACCGATGCCAAGCCCTTTGGCAGCGGCCAGGGCGGCTACAGCAACTGGGAGTTGTCCGCCGACCGCGCCAACGCGGCGCGGCGCGAGCTGGTGGCCGGCGGCTTGCAGGACAACAAGGTGCTGCGCGTGGTGGGCCTGGCCTCGGCCAATCCGCTGGTCAAGACCAATGTGTTCAGCCCGGAAAACCGCCGTATCGCCATCGTGGTGCTGAACAAGGAAGCGGAAAGCAATATCCTCAACGACGGCTATAAGCCGCAGATGAACCAGGAAGTCATCGGCGGTCCGACCGAGGGCGAAGCCGAACCGGCCGCCACGCCGGCGGAAGCTCCGGCCAAATGAAGCGGGAGGCTTGGGCTTGCTGAGTCGGCTGCGCCATCTCGGCTTGCAGTTGCTGGCGGCGGTTGTGGCCATGTATTTCGTCGCGCCGGCGGCGCAGCCGCTGGGCTGGGCGATATTGCAGGGCTTGTGCGCGGCGGCCTTGGCCATTTTCATGCGTCTGCCCGGTTGGCAGCGTTTATTGCACGGCCTGTTCGTGCCGGCGCTGGCGCTGATGCAGCAGGCGGCCTTGCCGTCCTGGGTGTATTTGCTGGGCCTGGCGCTGACCTTCGCGCTGGGCCGCAACGCGGTGCTGGAACGCGTGCCCTTGTACCGATCGTCGGCGCAGGCCGCGGAACGGCTGGCAGGCCTGCTGCCGGAGCGCGCGGCGCTGCTGGAGGCCGGTTGCGGCGATGGCAGGCTGGCGGTGCGGCTGAACCGGTTGCGGCCGGATTTGCGGGTGAGGGCGCTGGAAAACGCTTGGGGCAGCTGGGCGCTGGCGCGCGCGCGCTGGTGGCTGGAGCAGCGTCCGCAAGGGGTGGAGTTCGCCTGCGGCAGTTTCTGGCGCGAGCCTTGGGGCGGTTATGATGCGGTATACGTGTTTCTGTCCCCGGAGCCGATGGCGCGCGTCTGGCGCAAGTTCCTGGCCGAAGGCCGGCCAGGCAGCCTGCTGGTCAGCAATACCTTCGCCGTTCCCGATGTAGAACCCGATGAACGCATCCCGCTGGGAGGCGCTTTGCAAACCGAACTACTGATCTGGCGCCACCCACATGGAGCTTGCTAACTGGATCAAGTCCATCGCCGAACGGCGCTGGCCGATTCTGCCCGATACGTTGGGCGAGCTGAAAGATATTTGCGCTCGCCACAGCGACCTGATCAATTTCACTGATCTTGCCAATCTTTGCCTGTCCGACCCTTTCCTGCTGCTGGACCTGGCGCGGGTGGTCGGCGGTTCGCGCGCGCTGCAGCGCAATGAAAGCATTCCCTCGGTGGAGCAGACGCTGCTGCTGATGGGGCTGGAGGCGGTGACCAACCGCTTTGGCCGCGTCGCCGCGCTGGAAGCGGAGCCGGGCAAGCTGGACGAGGAGGTGCTGGAAGCGGTGGGCGACTGGCTGGGCCGCTCGCGCGTGGCGGCCTTGCTGGTCAAGGAGTGGCTGTCCCTGATGGGCGATCACAAGGTGGAGGACTGCTTCGTCGCCGCCTTGCTGTACAATCTGCCCGCCTGCCTGTTCATGATGCAGCGCAATCAGTTGCCCTATCGCCCGCTGCTGCAGGAAGTGTCGGATACCTTCCAGTGCGATTACGCTCAGGTGCTGGAGCAATTCATCAAGCTGATGCCGCTGCCGGTGGGGCTGAACGCTCTGCTGGGGCCGGGCAGCCCGACCAAGCGCCGCCAGCTGCTGCGCCTGGCGATGGCCACCGCCAACTCCTTGGAGCAGGGCTGCTGGCGCAGTACTTGGCAGGTGGGCGTGGACGCCGCGGCCAAGTTGATAGGCTGCGCGCCGCAGCTGGCCTACCAGGCGGTGGTGCACGCGGCGCTGTCGGTGGCGCGCCATCCGCGGGCGGTGGGCTATAGGTATCCGGTGCGCAGCCTGTTGATGCTGGAGGGGGAGTACAAGCGGCCCTCGTTGCAGAAAACCGCGGCGCTGAGCGATGCCGAGCAGATGGAGAAGGCGATACGCGAATCCATCCGCCACCTGGCCAATGATCTCAAGTTCGAGCGCGTGCTGTATTACCGCTACGATCAAGACGCGCATGCGCTCAAGCTGCGCTATCAACTAGGCTTGAGCGAGGGACATCCGCTGCGCAAGCTGCCTTTGGCGCTGGAGCCGGGCTCCTTCTTCGCGCTGTTGACCAGCAAGGCGCAGAGCTTCCACGCGCCGGCCTCGGTGCGCCAGCAACTGGAGCGGCGCTATGAGGATCTGTTTTTCGAACAGATCGGGGATAGTGAGTTCGCCCTGATCACTCTGTTTGTCGGGCATGCATTGTCCGGCGTGTTCTATGTCGACAACGGCCATAGCGGCCAGGTGATCGACGAGGACAGTTATCACCGATTCAAGGATTTAGTGGCGCGCCTGACCATGCTGCCGCAATAGCACACATGTCGTACATCAGCAAAATCATCACCTCGGCGCATAACGACGAGATCAAGCAATTGGCGCGCCTGGCGCAAAATCCGCGCGAGCGCCGCAAGCAGCAACTGATGCTGTTGGAAGGCATCCACCTGACCGAGTCCTGCCTGGAGGCCGGCATCGTTCCTGAGCGGGTGTATCTGAACGAGGCGGCGCAGGCGCATGCGGAGGTGGGCGCGCTGCTGCGGCGGCTGCATGCGCCGACCACGGTGGTCACGGTGCCGGAAGCGGTGCTGGCCAAGGCCACCGCGCTGGCCAGCGCCGGGGAGCTGCTGGCCTTGTGCCCGCGGCCGCAGCCACGGCCCAGCCCGGCCGCCGCGCCGCGGGTAATGCTGGAAGACATCCAGGATCCGGGCAATCTCGGCACCATTCTGCGCTGCGCCGCGGCGGCCGGGGTCCGCGAGGTGATGCTGTCCAAGGGCTGCGTCGACGTCTATTCCCCCAAGGTGCTACGCGCCGGCATGGGCGCGCACTTCGCGCTGAATATCCATGAACAGGTCGATCTGTGCGCCGAGCTGGCGCGTTATGAGGGCCGCAAGCTGGTCACTCACCTGGAAGGATCGACTTCCTTGTACACACAGGATTTGCGCGGGCCGGTGGCCTTTGTTTTCGGCAACGAGGGCGCCGGCGTCAGCGCGGAGGCGCTGGCGCTGGCCGACGCGCGGGTGCGGATCCCGATGCCTGGGCATGCCGAATCGCTGAATGTGGCGATGGCGGCGACGGTGTGTTTGTTTGAGCGGGTGAGGCAGTTGGAATTAGGCTCATCCTGAGCATTGTGAACGTGTTTACGCTCTCGCGGGCTAGGGCGAGACAAGGCCTGCTCACCGTGTGGCATTCCACGACGCGTGGCAGATCGTAAACAGGTTCTGAGAACGTTGGACTAGGGGGAAGATATGACCAGGTTCGCGCTGGCGGAGCGCATCCTGCCCAACTATCAGTTTGTCGAGACGCATTCCCGCATTTTGGCGGCGGATGAGGCCTCGGTGCTGGACGCGGTGCAGCGCGTCGCGCCGGCGGACGACCCATGGGCGCGGCGTTTCATGGCGTTGCGCGAGCTGCCAGGCCGCTTGAGCGGCGCCTTGCCGGGCAATCGCCCGCCATTTGGCATGCACAGCTTCACGCCGCTGGCGCGTGACGGTGACAATGAGCTGACGCTGGGCCTGGTGGGCGAGTTCTGGCGCGCCGATTTCGGCTTGCGCGAGATCGGTGGCCTGGATGATTTTGTCGCCTTTCGCGAGCCGGGAGTCGTGCGGCTATTGCTGAGCTTTCATTGCGAAGCGGTCGACCGCGGCACGCGGCTTTCCACGCAGACTCGGGTGCATTGTCCGGATGCCGCTTCTCGTCTGCGCTTCGCTCCGTACTGGTATCTGATTCGGCCGGTCAGCGGCCTGATCCGTCGGCGCATGCTGCGTCAGGTGGAGCAAGCGCTGCGCAGCGCCGCGGCATGATTTGATAGCGTCCGATTTTTATTTTTGTCGAATTGCTTTATCATGCTTTCCGGATATTGAATTGGCAATTTTAAGAACAGGACAATGGCACGCATGACTGAAGCTGCGCTCGACCCTTCCCTGTCCCGCTACGGCGGGATTTCTTCTATTCTGCGCCAGCATTGGGCCACCATCGGCCTGGTGCTCGCCAATCTGATCGTTTATGTCTGGATGGGCGCTAGCGGCGTGTCCTGGACCGAGCCCGACCCCGAACAATTGGTGGAGTGGGGCGCCAATCTGGCGCCGTTCACCTTGAGCGGCGACAGCTGGCGCCTGTTCAGCAGCATGTTCGTGCATGGCGGCGCGGTGCATCTGCTGCTCAATATGTATATGTTGCTGCTGATCGGTCCCTTGGCGCAGAAACGCTTCGGCGGCATCGGCTTTCTGGCGATTTATCTCGCCACCGGTCTGGCTGCTGGTTTGACCAGCGCCTGGTGGCATGGCACCCATCCAGTGACCAATCTGCTGATGCAGAGCAGCATCCGCCTGGTGGCCAGCGTGGGCGCATCCGGCGCCTTGATGGGCCTGGCCGGCGCTCTGTGCGTGGCCGGCCTCAGCGACGCCGACATGGGCGGTTCGCGGGGCAAGGCCTTGGCGCAAGTGGTGTTGCTGAACCTGGGCATGGGCTTCATGGTGTCCGGCGTGGACCAGGCCTGCCATATCGGCGGTCTTCTGACGGGCTTGCCGCTGGGGGCGTTGGGCTGGCTGAACTTGCGCCCGCTGCGGCGGCATGTGATGTTCGCCGCCTTGGCTGGCGCGGCCGTGGCCGGAGCGCAGCCGGCGAGCCGGGCGCTGGGCTCCGATGAACTGAGTGAAATGGCGGTCAAGATACGCCAGCAGCGGCAGGAGGAATTGGAGCAGGCGCGGCTGGAGGCGGAGAAAGCCCAGCGCGTGGAGTTGGCGCGCAGCGAGCGGGCGGCGCGGCCCAAGCCGGTGAGCAAGGAGCAGGCGGCCGGCGTGGAGATTCCGCTGAGTCTGAGCGGGGTGTACGGTTCTGCGGTATTGAGCGCGGACGGCGCCCGCCTGTATCTGGCCGACACCGAGCAAAACAGCCTGGAGGTGGTGGATCTGCGGCAGCAGCGGCTGGAGCGCAGCATAGCCGGCCCCAAACTGCCGGTGCCCAAGAACGCCATTTGCGGCCAGAATCTGTGCCGCGGCATCGGCGCGTGGTCGGTGGCGCTGAGTCCGGACGAACGCTGGGCCTTGGTGCCGGGGATGGCGAACGACGCGGTGGCCTTGGTGGATTTGCGGACGGGCGGCATCGTTCACCGTTTCGCCACCGGCAGATTGCCGAGTCAGGCGCTGTTCAGCCGCGATGGTCAGCGCGCCTATGTGATCAATGCCGGCGACAATACCTTGAGCACCCTGGACTTGGCGCAGCGCCGTGTCATCGGCCAGCCCGTGCGCTTGGGCGAGCCCAGCCAAGAAGTGGGCGCGCGCTTCAACAGGCCGTTGCTGCGCCTGAATGCCGCCGGCGACAAGCTGTTGTTGAGCGATGCGCGCCTGGATACGCTGCAGCTATTGGACCTGCGCTCGATGCAGCCTAGCGGCAAGCCGCTGACCTTGCCCTCGGACGCGCTGGATGACTGGGCGGCGGATCCGGCCGGCAATCTGTGGTGGCCGACGCGCGGCAATGTGATGTGGCAGTATCAAGGCGAGCCGCTGGCGGCGCGCCAGGCCTGGCTGCATTGTGAGGCCGAAGGTTGGCAGAAGCTGGCGGCGAGCGCGGACGGCGCCTGGCTGGCCAGCTACAAGGACAGCGGCGGCGTGATCCGCTTGTTGAGCCGCCGCAGCCTGAGCACGGTCGGCGTGTTCCCGGTGGATTCCATACCGCGTCGGCTCTTGTTCAGCCGTGATGGCAAGACCTTGCTGAGCGTGCATGAACATGGAGTGACTCTGTTCGCCTTGGACAAGAGCATGGATGCGGCGGCCTATGTCGCCGAGAATGAAGAGGCGTATTGCAATGTGCGCACGCCGCAGCAGATGGCCGCCGCGAAAGAGCGCCTGCGGCAGTCCGGCTGGCCCATGCTGCCTTGACGCGCAGGCCCGCTACTCCAGCGGGATGTAGACTTCGCCGCGCATCAGCGGCCTGGCGGTGCGGGTCATCACCACTTCGCTGATGTTCCAGCCGTATTCGACGGAGTGTCCCAGTACCGCTTCCACGGTTTGCTTGCCGCTGGCGTGGCTGAAGCTCAGCGGCATGCCACGCACCGGCGCGCCGGCCATTTGTTGCGGCAGCGTGCCTTCCGTGGCGCAGGCGCAGGCCAGCGCGATGGCGCCGGTGCCGGTGAAGGCATGGTGCAAAGAGCGGCTGGAGGTCATGATGCGCGCGTTGATCTGGCAATCGTCGTCCCGGCTTTCCGACACCAGGCTGATCCGCGGCGTGCCCGGCCGTTCGCGCCGGGCGGCGAAGATGTCGGGCGCCAGGCCCATGACCACGGCGGCGATTTCACGCGCCCATTCCAGCCGGTGGCGGGTGTTGTCCGGCAGCGCCGCCATGTCTTCGTCGCCCTTGAGGCCAAAATCGCGCGCGCGCACGAATACCGTGGGATTGCCGGCATCCACCAGCGTGGCTTCAAGATGGCTGCCGTCCGGCAGCGCCAGTTCGTCTATCAATCTGCCGGTGGGAAACAGCTCGCCGGAGCTGCCGCCAGCCGGGTCGAGGAAGCGCAGCCGGATCGGTGCGCCGGGGAAGGCTACGCCGTCGATGTGGTAGTCCCCCTGCCAGACCGGCTGGCCGTGCATGATTTCCAGTTCGGCGACGATGCGCTTGCCGACATTGGCTTGCCAGATGCCGATGGCGGCGACGCCGTCGCGTGGTTCCACCAGCTTTTCCATCACCGCGAACAGCGGCACCGCGGCGCTGAGATTGCCGCAGTTGCCGGACCAATCGATCATCGCGTCTTCAATCGACACATGGCCGAACAGGCAATCGACATCGCAATCGTCGCGCCGCGACGGGCTGAGTATCATCACCTTGCTGGTACTGGCCCGGCCGGTGCCCAGGCCGTCGATCTGCTTGCCGTGCGGGTCCGGGCTGCCTATCGCGCGCAACAGCATGCGTTCCCAGGTGGAGGTGTCCTCCGGCAGCGCGTCGGAGCGGATGAACAGACCCTTGCTGGTGCCTCCGCGCATCAGCGTGGACGGCAGACGGTAGATCGAGGCCATGTCAGTGCGTCTCCAGTTGCTCCTTGCGGCTGGCGATGGCGCGGGTCCGGGCGCGATCTATCGCTTCCGGCAGCGTGCGCTTGTCTTCCCACTGGCGGGCGATGCCGCCGGCGTCCACCGCCAGCGCCGCGTCCAGCAGCGCGGACAAGTAGTCCGCCTGCGGATAGGGCCGGTCGTGGAAACCCAGACGTCCGCGCGCGTCCGCGCGGCAGGCATCCAGCATCAGCAAGAAGCGTTCCGGCCGCCGCAAGGCGTCGGTTTGTTTGAACAATCTCAATATTGTGCTTGGCTTCAATTCGAAAGCACAGTGTACTTTGGTATGGCTCAATAGCGTGATGCGCGCCAGGTCGCGGCAGTCTGCCGGCACCCGCAAGCGTTGGCATAGCGCCAGCAGTGGCGCTTCGCCGGCGGCCTCGTGACCGATGTGGCGTGGCAGAATGTCCGCCGGCGTCAGCGCCTTGCCCAGGTCGTGGGTCAGCGCGGCGAAGCGCGCCGCCAGCGGCAGGCCTTGCTCGGCGGCGCAGTCCAGCACCCGCATCACGTGGTCGCCGGTGTCGATTTCCGGGTGATGGTCGGCGCGCTGCGGCACGCCGAACAGCGCGTCCAGTTCCGGCAGCACGCGGGCGAGCGCGCCGCAGGCGCGCAGCGCCAGGAACATGCGCGATGGCTTATCCTCCATCAGGCCCTTGGCCAGTTCCTGCCACACTCGCTCCGCCACCAGCGCGTCGGCTTCGCCGGCTTCTACCATTTGCCGCATCAGCGCCATGGTGTCCTCGGCCACGCTGAAGCCGAAGCGGGCGGCGAAGCGCGCCAGCCGCAGGATGCGCACCGGGTCTTCGGCGAAGGCGGGGCTGACGTGGCGCAGGACGCCGGCCTCGAGGTCACGTCGGCCGTGGTAGGGGTCGATCAGGCTGCCGTCCGCCGCCTCGGCGATGGCGTTGATGGTCAGGTCGCGCCGGGCCAGGTCCTGTTCCAGCGTCACGTCCGGCGCGGCGTAGACGGCGAAGCCGTGGTAGCCCTTGCCGGTTTTGCGCTCGGTGCGCGCCAGCGCGTATTCCTCGTGGGTGTCCGGGTGCAGGAACACCGGAAAGTCCTTGCCCACCGGCTTATAGCCCAGCGCCAGCATTTCTTGCGGGCTGGCGCCCACCACCACCCAGTCGCGGTCTTTCACCGGCAGTTGCAGCAGGCGGTCGCGCACGGCGCCGCCGACGATATAGCATTGCATCTATCCGTTTCCCATTCAGCGCGCGATCTGGCGGCGGTAGGCGGACATTTGCAGATTGAACTCCTCCGCGCCCAGTTGCGCGGGGATCAGCGCTTCCAGCGCCGTGGGACTGAAGCCCAGCAAGGCGGAGGGGAAGGGCTGGTCGCTGACATTGTCCACGCTCAGCGAGCGCACATTGTCGCGGCTGATCAGCGCCGGCCCGGGCAGGCATTCCATCAATGCGGCCTGCAGCATCGCCAGGCTCTGCGGCAGCGCGATCACCGGGCGCGGCTTGCCGATGTGGCGGCCCACCAGGCGCACCAGTTCGGCCAGCGTGTAAACGCGGGGGCCGGCCAGGTCCAGGCTTTGGCCTATGGCGGCGCGGCGCGACAGGCAGGCCGCCACCGCGTGGGCGACATCGCCGGCCCAGATCGGCGCGAAGCGGGTGTCGGCGCCGGCCAGCGGCAGCACTGGCGCTTTGCGCAGCAGGCTGGCGAACATATTGAGGAAGCTGTCGCCGTGGCCGAACACCACCGACGGACGCAAGAGGGTCCACTCCAGACCGCTCTCGCGCACGCGCGCCTCGGCGCGGCCCTTGCTTTGCTGGTACAGGCTGGGGCCGCGTTCGTCGGCGCCCAGCGCGCTGATGTGGATCAGCCGGCGCACGCCCTGTTTGCGGCAGGCCGCGATCACTTTTTCGGTCAATTGCACATGGGCCTTGTCGAACTGCGCGGCGCTGCCATGCAGGATGCCCACCATATTGATCACCGCGTCGTGGCCGGAAACCAGTTGTTCCAGCGCTTCCGGATGGTGGATGTCGGCGTCGACCAACTGCGCGCCGGGCAGCACCAGCAGCGAGGCCTTGGCGCGTTCGCGCCGGCGGGTGGCGATGGTCAGCTGGCAGCCTTGCTCGGTCAGCCGTTCCGCGATATAGCCGCCGATGAAGCCGCTACCGCCGATGATGCAGATGCGTTGATAAGTCATGGGGTCCCCTTTCTTTAGAGCCTGTTCAATGTCTGCTGTGCGTGGTGGAGCCTTGTACGGCGAGTAGCGTTTCGGAATGCTCGTGTGTGGTATGAGCATTCCCTTGCCTCGGTCATTACCTTGTTTCGAGCCAGCTCGACAGCCTTTGAACAGTCCATATAGTGGTTGCGGGAGAGCGCGCCGCCGTGGGGCGGCGCTTGGTTTTAGCGCGCCGGCACCACGCCCATCCGGTTCTTCAGCGAGATATTGGCGTGGCCGAAGGTGCTGGAGTAATAGGCGGCGTTGGCCATTACCTTTTGCACATAGTCGCGCGTTTCGGTGAAGGGGATGGTTTCGGCGTAGATGGTGCCGTCCAGCGTGCGGTCCGTCTGCCAGGCGCGCGCGCGGCCAGGGCCGGCATTGTAGGCGGCGGTGGCCATCACCTCATTGCTGGACAGGCTGTCCAGCACATAGCGCAGATACCAGGTGCCCAATTGCACATTGGTTTCGATGTCGTTGACCGCGTACTGGCCCAGGCCGATTTTCTTGGCCACCCATTTGGCGGTGGCCGGCATCAGCTGCATCAGGCCGGAGGCGCCGACGCCGGAACGCGCCATGGTGATGAAACGGCTTTCCTGGCGGATCAGGCCGTAGACCCAGGCGTCATCGATGTCCAGTTGCTTGGCGTAACGCTGAGTGACGTCGCGGTAGGGCGTCAGGTAGCGCAGCGAGTAATCGTGTTCTTCCTTGGTCCGTTCGGCGCTGTAGATGGCCATATCGTAGAAGCTGGCGCGGCGGCCCACTTCGGCGGCGGCCAGCAGCTCGATATCGCTGCGGTTGCGCATCGCCCAGCGCCATTCGCGCTGCGCGTCGGCGCGGAATTCGGGTTTGGCATAGCGTTCGGCCAGGTCCAGCAGCGCCAGCGAGCGTTTGATCGCCGGCTCTTCGCTCATTTGCTTGATGTCGTCCTTGGCCGGCCCGCTCTTGTTGGCCGGGGTGGACAGGCTGTTGCCAAGCTCTTCCAGCGATAGCAGCGCGTAATAATTGTGACCGATGCTGGCCTGGCTGAACAGCGGCGTGGCTTCGTTGGGGCGGCCCAGCTGTTGCAGCGAGCGGCCGCGCCAGTAGCGCCAGGCCGGCTTGGCGGCAACGGCGGCGGGCATGGAGCGGATGATCTTGTCCAACTGGGTCCATTGTTCCAGGCGCAGCGCGGAACGCGCCCACCATTCCCACTGCTCTGCGGTCAGCTGATCGGCATCGGCCTTGTCAAACCATTGCAGCGCCTGCGCCGACTGTTGCTTGCGCGCGGACAGCAACGCCAGTTGGCCCCAGGCGAAGCCGGCGCGTTCCTTGCTCAGGGCTGGTTCGTGTTCCAGCAGCTTGCTAAGGCCGTTGTTGATATTGGCCTTGCCCTTGATCACGATGTCGTAAACCGCGGCTTCCTGGCCGCCGGGGGTGGCCAGATTGGCGTTGGCCGGCTTGCTGAGCGCGGCGTTGTCCAGCGGCAGGCCGGTGCCGGCTGCCAGTTGCCGCGCCTGGGTCAGGTAGTTGCCGGCCAGGAGCAGGCGCGCGCGCTGCCACAGCCAATCGCGTTTCAGCACGCCGCGGCGCGCGGCGTCTTCTATCAGACGGTTGCAGCCTTCCGGCGCCGGGCGGCTTTCCAGGAAGCGATCCAGATCGGTGGGCGCCTTGCCCTGGTTCAGCTCGAACAATTGGCCGTAACAGGTGGATTCGTCGTCACGCCCTTCCGGCGGCAGCTTCTTCCATTCCGTGGCGAAGCGGCTCCAGTTTTCGCGTGCCGCCAGTTTTTTCAGCCATTCATTGCGCACCCGTTCCGGCATCAGGCCTTCGTTGACCCGATTCAGAAAGGTTTGGGCCGGGCCGTCGTCGTCGCCGTCCAGCGATTTGAGCGCCAGCCAGTAAGCCGGATAGTCCTTCAGCGGGTAGTTGGACGGCATGCCGCCCGCCAGGCTGGCCAGCTGTCCCAGCTTATTGCCGCGGAAGGCGTCGCGCGCGGCGATCAGCTCGTCGTCGGCGCCAGCGAAGGCGGGCAGGGCTGCGGTCAGCGCCAGGCTGAGGGCGAGCATGCGGCTTGGGGCGGTGAATGTCATAGGGTTCATGATCCGGTTTCGTTTTTTTATCCGGCGCGTGGCGCCGTCGTCGTCGTGGTCGGGCCCGCGGACGGACCCTTTGTTGTTTTCGTCCTATTTGCGCCAGAACGATGGCGTAAACAGGATCAGCAGGGTAAATACTTCCAGCCGGCCCAAGAGCATGGCCAGGCTGCAAATCCATATTTGGAGGTCGCTTAGCGACGCATAGTTCGATGCTGGGCCGACCACGCCTAGCCCGGGGCCGGCGTTGTTGATCGAGGCGATCACCGCGGTGAAGGCGCTGAGAAAATCCAGGCCGCTGGCGATCAGCGCAAAGCTTAATATCACTATGCACATGCAGTAGACAAATATGAAGCCCATTACCGACAGCATGACGCTTTCCGGCACGAGCTTGCCGCCGATCTTCACCGGTCGCACCGCCGCCGGGTGCAGCAGCCGCGTCATCTCGTTGACGCTCTGCTTGCTCAACATCAGGGTGCGCACCATCTTGATGCCGCCGCCGGTGGAGCCGGAGCAGGCGGTGATGCTGGACAGGAACAGCATCCACAAGGGCACGAAGATGGGCCAGCGCGCGTAATCCACGCTGGCGAAGCCGCTGTCGGTGGCGATGGAGATCAGGTTGAAGCTGACGTGGCGTAGCGCGGTGAGGAAGTCGTAGACATGGTGCGCCCATAAATACACGCTCATCGCCAGGATGCTGCCCAGTAGCAGCCACAGCATGGCCTTGGCTTCCGGGTCGCGCAGATAGGCGCGCAGCGAGCGCTGGCGCAGCGCCAGAAAGTGGGTGGCGAAGTTCATCGCGCCTATGATCATGCCGAAGCTCAGGATCAGTTCCACCGGCAGCGAGTCGAAAGCACCGACGCTGTTGTCCCGGGTGGAGAAGCCGCCCAGCGACAGCGCGGCGAAGGCGTGGCACACCGCGTCCAGCCAGCTCAGGCCGGCGGCTTTCAGCGCCAGCGCCACCGCCAGCGTCCAGCCGCTGTAGACCAGCCACAGGTTCTTGGCGGTTTCGGTGATGCGTGGCGCCAGCTTGCTGTCCTTCATCGGCCCCGGCGTTTCCGCCTTGTACAGCTGCATGCCGCCGATGCCGAGGATGGGCAGTATCGCCACCGCCAATACGATGATGCCCATGCCGCCCATCCAGTTGAGGAAGTGGCGCCAGAAATTGAGCGAGGCCGGCAAGGTGTCCAGGCCGCTGATCACGGTGGAGCCGGTGGTGGTGAGGCCGGACATCGCTTCGAAAAAGGCGTGGCTGAACGGCATGTCCGGCCGCGCCAGCATGAAGGGGAAGGAGGCGGTGATGGCGAAGCCCACCCACAGCGTGGTGACCAGAATGAAACCGTCGCGCGGCTTCAGTTCGCGCTGGGAGCGGCGGGTGGCCGACCACAGCGCAAGGCCGATGGCCAGGCCGGCCACGGCGGCGGTGACGAAGGTGTCCAGCGCGCCGTCGCGGTACAGGATGGACACCAGAGCCGGTGCGAGGAAGGTGCAGGAGAACAGCATGATCAGCTTGGACAGCACATAGAGGATGGCGAGTATCTTGCGCATGTCTCAGTCCCGCGGCTGGTAGAACTCAAGCGGCAAGCCGTCCGGGTCCGCGCAGAAGAAAAAGCGCGCGCCGGTGTACTCGTCCACGCGGAGGTCTTCCACCGCCACGCCCTCGGCCAGCAGGTTTTGACGGCAGGCGGCCACGTCGGCGCAGGCGAAGGCCAGGTGGCGCAGGCCGCAGGCTTCCGGCCGCGTGGGGCGCGGCGGCGGCGCTGGAAAGCTGAACAGCTCCAGTTGGCCGCCGCCCGGCACCGCCAGGTCCAGCTTCCAGGATTGGCGTTCGGCGCGCCAGTGCTCGGCCAGTATCGGCAGACCCAGGATGCGGTGGTAGAAGTCGCGCGAGCGCTGATAGTCGGCGGCGATGATCGCCACATGGTGCAGGCCGGTCAGATGCATGGTCACAGAAAGCCCAGTTTGACCTGAATGAGTTTTTCCACCTGGCGCACCACCCGGCGGCGCGACAGGAAGATGATCAGATGATCGCCGTTTTCCACCACCAGATCGTGATGCGCCATCAGCACCTGTTCGCCGCGGATGGCGGCGACGATGTGGCTGCCGTGCGGCATGTCGATCTGTTCGATGCGGCGGCCGGTCAGCCGCGATTGCTGCGCGTCGCCATGAATCACCACCTCCATCGCTTCGGACGCGCCGCGACGCAGCGGGTGCACCGCCTCCACGTCGCCCTGGCGGATATGCGCCAGGATGGAGCCTATGGTGGACAGGTGGGGCGAAATCACGATGTCGATGCGATGGCCTTCCAGCAGATCCACATAGCTGGTGCGGTTGACCAGGGCCACCACCCGGCGCGCGCCCATGCGCTTGGCCAGCAGCGTGGACATGATGTTGTCCTCGTCGTCGTTGGTCAGCGCGCAGAACACGTCCATTTCGTCCACGTTCTCGGCGTCCAGCAGCTCTTCGTCGGTGGCCTCGCCGCGCAGCACCAGCGCGTGCTCCAGCCGTTCCGCCAGCCATTGCGCGCGCTCCGGTCGCGCTTCTATCACCTTGACGCTGAAATCGTTCTCCAGCAGCTTGGCCAGCCGGTAGCCGATATTGCCGCCGCCGGCGATCATGATGCGCCGCAAGGGCCGCTCGCTAAAGCGCAACTCCTTGAGCATGGCCTGCACATGCTCGCGCGCGGCGACAAAGAACACCTCGTCGCCTTCCTCCAGCACGGTGTCTCCGTCCGGCACCAGCAGTTTGTCCTGGCGATGGATGGCGCAGACGCGGCAGTCCGCGTCCGGCATGTGCTCGCGGATGCGGCGCAGCGGCAGGCCCAGCAGTTTGCCGCCGGAGTGGGCGCGGGAAACCACCAGTTGCAGCTTGCCGTCGGCGAAGTCCAGCACCTGTAGCGCGCCGGGATAGGCGAATAGCTGATAGATGTGATCGGTGACGATCTGTTCCGGGCAAATGGCGGACTCGATGCCGAAGTGGGCAAGCGGATCGCCGTGCTCGGATGCCAGATAATCACTGGAACGGATGCGGGCGATGCGGGTGGGGATGTTGAAACAGGCCTCGGCCATCTTGCAGGCCACCAGATTGGTTTCGTCGTCGCGGGTCAGCGCCAGCACCATATCGCTGTCCGCCGCGCCGGCATCGGCCAGCACCTGCGGGTGGGCGGCGTTGCCGGCCACGGTGCGGATGTCCAGGCGGTCCTGCAATTGCTTGAGCCGCGCCGAATCCTGATCCACCACCGTGATGTCGTTATTTTCCGAAAGCAGGTTCTCCGCCACATTGGCGCCCACCTGTCCGCCGCCGAGAATCAGAATCTTCACCGTCTAGCCTGGCCGTTTGAGTCGTTTATGCAATTTTAACGGTTACTGCGACCACTTGCTTGACGATTAAAAAAGCAAATCAATCAGCTTGGCACAATCAATTAGACGAATTTGTGCATAGCTATCACAATGCACCCATCGATTTAGCAAACCTGTTACCGAATCAACACACGAGGAATCTAGCCATGTTGCAAAACCGTGAAGGCCAACGCGTACCGAATGTCACTTTCCGTGTCCGCGACAATAACGACTGGAAAGACGTCAGCACCGCCGAGCTGTTCGACGGCAAGACCGTGGCGGTGTTCTCGCTGCCGGGCGCATTCACCCCCACGTGCTCGTCCACCCACCTGCCGCGCTTCAATGAATTGGCGCCGGCTTTCTTCGCCAACGGCGTGGACGCCATCCTGTGCGTATCGGTCAACGACACCTTCGTGATGAACGAATGGGCCAAGGATCAGGAAGCGCAGAACCTGGTGATGATTCCGGACGGCAACGGCGATTTCACCGAAGGCATGGGCATGCTGGTGGACAAGCAGGACCTGGGCTTCGGCAAGCGCAGCTGGCGCTATTCCATGCTGGTGAAGGACGGCGTGGTGGACAAGATGTTCATCGAGCCGCAAGAGCCGGGCGATCCGTTCAAAGTGTCCGACGCCGACACCCTGCTGGACTACGTCAACCCCAGCGCCAAGAAGCCGGACCAAGTGGTGGTGTTCTCCAAGACGGGTTGCCCGCACTGCGCGCGTGCCAAGGCGGTGCTGAGCGAAAACGGCTACGACTTCGTCGAAGTGCCGCTGGACAACAAGGTGCGCGGCAAGGTGCTGGGCGCCGTGGCCGGCAAGATGACCGCGCCGCAGGTGTTCATCAATGGCCAACTGATCGGCTCCGCCGACGAAGTGGAAAAATACTTCTCCAAGTAAGTCTCAACCGTGTTCGTCCCCGATGGCTCGGGCCCTGATGCCATCGGAGTTGTTGCGGGCCGGGTGCTCCATCCGGCCCTTTTTTTTACCGGGATACGAGACGGCATGCGCGGCGTGCCGTGCCGTATCCCGATACCGAAAGGAATGAAATGCATACCTTGAACATCGATGTCGCCGTGATTGGCGCCGGCACCGCCGGCCTCGCCGCCTACCGCGCCGCCAAGGCTCGCGGCGCCAGCGCCGTGGTGATTGAAGGCGGCCCTTACGGCACCACTTGCGCCCGTGTCGGCTGCATGCCGTCCAAGCTGCTGATCGCCGCCGCCGAGGCCGCGCACGCGCTGCGCCACAGCGCGCCTTTCGGCGTGCATCTCGATGGCGAAGTGCGTATCGACGGCCGCGAGGTGATGGACCGCGTCAAGCGCGAGCGCGATCGTTTCGTCGGCTTCGTGCTCAAGGGCGTGGAAAGCATTCCGCCGCAAGATCGGCTGCGCGGCTACGCCCGCTTCATCGACAACACCACCTTGCAAGTGGACGAGCACACGCTGGTGCGGGCGCGCCGCGTGGTGATCGCCACTGGCTCCGTGCCGCTGATCCCGCCACCGTTCCAGGTGTTTGGCGACAGATTGATCATCAACGACGATGTGTTCAACTGGGACACGCTGCCGGACAGCGTGGCGGTGTTCGGCCCCGGCGTCATCGGCCTGGAGCTGGGCCAGGCGCTATCCCGCCTTGGCGTCAAGGTGCGCGTATTCGGCCGCGGCGGTGGCGTTGGCCCGCTGTCGGACCCCGCTGTGCGCGATTACGCCTGCCAGGCGCTGGGCCGGGAGTTCTACCTTGACCCGGACGCCAAGGTTTTGGAAATGGGACTGGTCGACGGCAAGGCGCAGATCCGCTATGTCAATCTGGACGGCGAGGAAGTCTGCGAGCGTTTCGATTACGTGCTGGCCGCTACCGGTCGCGCGCCCAATGTGCGCGGTCTGGCGCTGGAAAACGCCGGCCTGGAACTGGACGCGGGCGGGGTGCCCAAGTTTGATCCGCGGACGCTGCAATGCGGAGATTCACCGATTTTCATCGCCGGCGACGCCAACAACATCCTGCCGCTGCTGCACGAGGCCGCCGACGAAGGCAAGACCGCCGGCGACAACGCCGCGCTGTATCCGGCGGTGCAAGCCGGTCTGCGCCGCTCCAGCATCGCCGTGGTGTTTTCCGATCCGCAGATGATGATGGTGGGCAGCCGCTTCGCCGATTTGCCGGCGGATGGCTTCGTGGTGGGCGAGGTCAGCTTCGAAGACCAGGGCCGAAGCCGGGTGATGGGCGTCAACCAGGGCCTGCTGCATGTATACGCCGAGCGCGGCAGCGGCCGCTTCCTGGGCGCGGAAATGATAGGACCGCGCGCCGAGAACCTGGCCCATCTGCTGGCCTGGAGTCATCAGCAAGGGTTGACGATCGCCCAGATGCTGGAGATGCCGTTCTACCACCCGGTGATAGAAGAAGGCTTGCGCACCGCGCTGCGCGATGCCGCCGCCGGGCTGGCGCAAGAGTAAAGCCCTGGATCAGGAATGCCCGCCATTGCGAGTGTTCCATGTTCGCAAACCCGCTGTTGGCTGCCGCCACGGCGGGTTTTTCATATGGGGCCACTGTGCTTGTTTCTCATTGCCTGCGGTTTTGGCGGGTGGAAGGGGTTTGAACCGGCATGAGATATCTGGGCGCTGCGTTATTTTATGCGCCGCCGGGTTGGGCGCCTCTTCAATGACGGCTTGATGGAATAGGGTGATTGAGCAAGGTATTGATTGATGTGGTTTTTTTAGGACTAATCCTATTGAGCTTGTCTTTGCATTGCACGCACTATCATTGCTGTTTTCTGAAAGAAAAATCAGGTGGGCGGCCGTTTTCAATCGGCTGTGACTTGCATGCTTTACAGCGGGAAAGGCAAGCTATGGATGATGTTTTTTATGGTTTAACGGCATATTTATTGGGATTCTTTTCTTGTTACTTTTTGATTAAGCTGGTGATGGCTGATAAGCGGAAGAAGCGGGCGCGCGCATTTTCCATTGCCGCGGCATCCGATGCTGAAAATCAATCCATGTCGCCATCTAGGCTGATTGAACCGTTCTATTACGACTACGTTAGCCAGGCATTGTCGGTGGCGAAGAGGGATATCTTGAATGAGGCTGTTGGAAAGGTGGATGCCATTTGGGCGCGGCAGGCTTTGGAGGGAAAGAATAGTCTACAGCTTAAGGTGTTTGACGGCGCAGAATATTATGCCTTGGAAGGCCATCTTTGTATTCCGCAGAGCCTTCATCAAGAAATCCTGGGTATTTACCGGCAAAAAGGGTTTGCCGTTGAGTATAGGGTTGAAGCCGGGGCCGACTGCGCGGTGATGACTTTCAAGCCGCGAGAGCAAACCCGCACAGCAGAGCGAGCAGGGGTTTGAGCCGCGCCCCGCTGCGCCTGCGGTGGCGGATGAGCGAAGAGAGCATTCGCCATCGCCGAGCGCCAGCCGCAGAGGCGCCGCTGCTGGCAATGATATTCACCCCCGCAGCGCGCGCAGCCAGTCCATTCGCTGGCGCCAGATCACCGGCGCGGCGCTCAGCAGATGCAGGGTGGCCAGGATGTTGAGCGCGGCGGTGGCCAGCAGCAGGATGGCGATGCTGTCGTAAAACTTCAGCGCCAGCGCGCTGCCGATGGCGGCGGCCACCATATAGAAGCCGTTGGCGATATTGTTGGCGGCCACGGCCTGGGAGCGGAAGTCGTCCGGGCTGGCGGTTTGCAGCCAGGTGTACAGCGGCACGGTGAAGAAGCCGCCAAAGAAGCCCAGCAGTGCCACATCTATCATATTGCGCCAGCTACCGGCGCGGGCCAGGAAATCGGCCAGGCCGATCAGCTCTCCGCGGTAGTGCGGCAGCGCCGACAGCGCCAGATCGCCGCCAAACAGCGTCATGCCCACGCTGCCCACCAGCACCATGCCCAGCTGCAGCCTGCCTTGCGACAGCTTGGCGCACACCACCGAACCCAGACCGATGCCGATGGAGAACAGCGCCAGCAGCAGGGTGTAGACGCCGGCGTCTCCACCCAGGTGCAAGCGGGTGAAGGTGGGCAGCTGGGTGGTGTAGACCGCGCCCATCAGCCAGAACCAGGAAATGCCGAGGATGGCGCAGCGCACGTCGCGGATGCGCCAGGCGTCGCGCATCAACAGCACCGAATCCTTGAGAAAGTTGAAGGACAACTTCAGCTTCGGCGCGCCGGGTTGGGCCGGCGGCATCGCGCGGCTGGCGCCGTAGCCGAGCACGGCGGTGGCCAGCAGGGTGGCGGTGATCAGCAAGGGGCCGCCGGTGGTCAGCATGCTGCCGCCGATCTGACCGATCAGGATGGCGAGAAAGGTGCCCATCTCGATCAGGCCGTTGCCGCCCACCAACTCGTTTTCCTTCAGATATTGCGGCAGCACTGAATACTTGAGCGGTCCGAAGAAGGCGGAGTGGGCGCCCATCAGGAATAGCGCGGAAAGCAACAGGCCGGCGGAGTGCAGGAAGAAGCCGGCGCCGGCCAGCAGCATGATGGCGATCTCGGCGAGCTTGATCCAGCGCGCGATGACGGCCTTGTCATAGCGCTCCGACAGTTTGCCGGCGGTGGCGGAAAACAGGAAGAAGGGCAGGATGAACACGCCGGCGGCCAGATTGACCAACTGCTCCGGCGGCAGGCCGGCCAAGCTGAGGCCGTGGAAGCTGATCAGCACCACGATGGCGGTCTTCAGCAGATTGTCGTTGAACGCGCCCAGAAACTGAGTGCCGAACAGTGGGAAGAAGCGCCGGGTGGCGAAGAAGGAGAAGCCTGCTTTCACGTGGGAGCCGATCTGGTCAATGAGCTGGAAACGCATGCTAGCGGATTCATGGCGGGCTGTCAGCCGAACGGCGGCGGGTTTTCCGTATAATGCGCTGCATGTTCCGAGCCATCTGCTATTGCCTGCTGTGCGGCCATGCCGCCATCGCCGCGGCCGGCGAGCTGTCGGCGCGCCTGGAGGCCGCGCTGGCCGAGGCGCGTCCGGCGCAGTCCTTGGCGGTGGCGCGGGTGCAGGCGCTGGACGAGGCCTTGATCGATCCGGCCTCATTGCAGCCGGCTTGGGCCCGTCATGATTTACGCGCCTTGCGGCAGTTGGCCGCTTACGAGCGGGACTGCGCCGGCGATTTGTCCGCGGTGAGCGCTCCGTGGCGCGATTTCGAGCGCGCCCGCTGCGGGCTGCGAGCCTTGCCGGCGGGCTGGTTCCGTCTGTATCCGGTCCATCCGCTGGGTGGCAGCAGCGCCTGGCATTGGCGGCAGCGCCAGCCGCTGCCGGAGCTTGCGCGCTGGCTGCATGTGCGCGAGCGCGGCGACGAACTGGGCCAGTTGGGCGCCTTGTCCGACGATAATCTGGATGCCTTGCTGGCCGGTGAGCGCTGGTTGTGGCAGGAGGGCGCGCTGTGGCGTCAGGACGGCACGGCCTGGCGCCGCTATGAGGCGGCCGTCTGGCGGCCGCTGGCGCGAGCGGCCGGGCTGGACGTGGCGGCCGCTTCCAGCGGCGTTTGCGCGGAAAAGCTGGGCGGCTTGTGCCTGAACCCGGCCGCGCAAGCATCGCCATGGCGCGCGGTCTTGCCTGGCGCGGCGCTATTGCTGCTGGCTGGCGGGCTGGCCCTGTGGTGGCAGCGGCGGCGGCTGCAGCGTGAGCGCCGCTTCGCGCTGCAAATGCTGACCCATGAGCTGCGCACGCCCATCGCCGGGCTGGCCGGGGTGGTGGAGGGCTTGCGTCGCGACTTCGACCGCTTGCCGGAATCGGCGCAGGACCGTTTCGGCGATTTGGCCGGCGGCGTTAGCCGCCTGCGCCAATTGGCCGAGGCCAGCCGCCATTACCTGTCCGCCGAGCGCCTGGACCTGCGCCGGCAGCCGCTGCGGTTGTCCACCTGGCTGGCGGATGTCGCCGAGCGCCACCAGGCGGTGTTTTGCCTGAGCGGCGACGCGGTGCTGTCGCTGCCGGGCTATTGGCTGACGGTATGCCTGGACAATCTGCTGACCAATGCGCGCCGCCATGGCCGCCCGCCGCTGCGCTTGTACGCGGAGTGGGACGGTCGACGGCTGCGGCTGGACGTCGTCGATGGCGGCGATCTGGCCGATTACCGCTTGCGCCGGCTGTTGCTGCGCGGTGGCGGCGACCAGGGCATGGGTTTGGGGCTGGCCATCGTTCGACGAGTGCTGGCGCGAATGGGCGGCCGGCTGCGGCTGTCCGGCCCGCCCACCACTTTTAGTCTGCAATTGCCGGCCCAACCGGCGCGAGAACATGAACACGCTGCTATTGATTGAAGACGATGCGCTGCTGGGCGCGGGCCTGCGCGATTTCCTCGCCGACGAAGGCTATCGCTGCCTGTGGCTGCGGCAGGCCGACGCGGTGGCGGCACAATGGCATTGCGCCGATCTGGTCATTCTGGACCGCGCCTTGCCGGACGGCGACAGCCTGCGTCATCTGCCTGGCTGGCTGGCCTTGAAGGCCTTGCCGGTCATCGTGCTGACGGCGCGAGTGGAAGTCAGCGACCGGGTGGCTGGCCTGGAAGCCGGCGCCCGCGACTACCTGAGCAAGCCCTTCGCCCATGCCGAGCTGCTGGCGCGCATCCGCGCGCAGTTGCGTCAGCTGGGCGACGGCAGCCTGCGGCTGGGGGCCTTGTGCTTGTTCCCGGCGCGGCGGCAGGCGGACTGGCAAGGCCGCGAGGTAGCCTTGACGCATACCGAGTTCGAGCTGCTGGCCTTGCTGGCGCGCATGGCCGGGCGGGTGATGAGCCGCGAGGAGTTGCTGAACCAAGTGTGGGGTTACGACAGCTTTCCGTCCACCCGCACCGTGGACACCCATATCCTGCAGTTGCGGCAGAAGCTGCCCGGCATCGCCATCGAGACCGTGCGCGGCGTCGGCTACCGGCTGGAGCGGCCCTGATGCGCCGCTTGGGTGTCTGGGCATGGTGGCTGGCGGCGCCGGTCTGGGCCGGCAATCCGCTGGCCGGCGTCAACCACGCCTTGCTGAACGGGGACGATCCGGCCGCCTGGCGGGCGCTGGCCGACAGCTGGCCCAATTTGAGCAGCCAGGCCCAGCGCGAGGCCTGGCGGCAGGCGCTGGAGAGCTTGAGCCGCGAGCATTGCGGCAAGGATGCGCCGCTGAGCTTGCCGGCCTGGCTGCCGGATGTGACGCTGGAACTGGCGCAGCGCGACATGCCGCTGGCGCGCAATTACCGGGTGGTGTTGAGCGGACGCGGCGCCTTGCTGGATGCGCGCTTGCAGGATGGGGCCGGCCGCGACCTGCTGCGCGGCGGCCTGCTGGAGCGCGAAGAGGGGCAGCGTTTTCGACTGGAGAGCGCGGACTTGAGCCAGCCGCTGGCGGCGGGCGTCTACCGGCTGCAATTGAACGCCGCCGGCCGGCAATGGCAGGCGGAGCTGTCCTTGCCGGAAGTGGCCAATCTGTCCTGGCTGTCGCGCAGCCCGCTGGCGGTGGCCAGCCTGCCGGCGGCGCGGCCCGCTTGCGCGCGCCCGTGGCTGGAGCAATCGCTGCTGCGGCGCGACGATTACAGCTTTGTCTGGTGGCGCCGCCGCGAACTCGGGCAGGCGCTGAACTGGCCGCCGCGTCAGGGCGAGCTGTGGCAGAGCGTGGCGCTGGTGCGCGCGGAGGCGCGCGGCCAACTGGTGCTGCGCGTGGTGCATAGACAGTCCGGGCCGCGTTGAACTAAATCCTGACATTGGCCTGACAATCGCGACGGCCATTGCTTTTCTAATACTCCCATCCTGATCCAAGCATGGGAGTTTCCTTATGTCGTTTCCCCTTCCTCGCGCGGCCTTGATCGCGGCAATCTTGAGCCTGCCTGCTTCCGCCTGGGCGGCGGTGCTGCTGCAAAACGCGCAATGGCGGATTGAACTGGAGCCGGCCACCCTGGCGTTGACGGCGAAGCCAGCCGGCCAGGCGGCCTTGCCGCTGTCATCCGGCCTGACGCCGCGCTCGGTGTCCGGTTTGAAGTCCGACGCGCAAGCCGCAAGCTGGCAATGGGAGGACGGCCGGTTTCAATTGAACGCGAAGCTGGACGGCGCGGACTTGGGCTTGACGATAGCGGCCCGCGAGCCGGCCACGCTGGAATTGCTGCGCCAGCCGGCGGCGGCGATGGGGCGCGGCCTGCTGCTGCCCTTGGCCGAAGGCAGCTATGTGCCGGCCGGCGATCCGCTGTGGCTGGATTTTCTGCCACGCTTCGCCGCTGACGGGCTGAACACCTCGGAGAACCTGAGCCTGCCGCTGTGGGGCATGGACCATGGCGCGACCAGCCTGCACTGGCTATTGCTCAATCCCTTCAACAACACGCTGCGCATCCGCCGCGACGGCGAGGGACTGGCCTTGACGCTGAGCCATCAGTTCAATGCGTTGAACCTGGCGCAGCCGATGCGCTTGTCGCTGCACCTGGCGGGCGGCGATGCGCTGGCCGGCGCCAAGCGCTACCGCCAATGGCTGCAGCAACAGGGGCGTTTCGAGAGCCTGGCCGACAAGATGCGCGCGCAGCCGCAAACGGCCAAGCTGATAGGCGCCAGCCACGTTTATCTGTGGGGCAATGATTTGCTGGGCCAGGCCGATGTGCGCGACTGGGCCTTGTGGCTGGAGCGGCTGCGCGGCGACAGCGCGCTGGCGCGCCGCCTGCGCGCCAGCTTCGACAGCGAGGCCGCCGCGGTGTTGCGGGCCACGCCGGCGCGGCCGGATGCGTATCAGCGGCGGACGCTGCTGGCGGCCTTCAATCAGGCCTTGACCGCCGAGGCGCGCGCCGGCTGGTTGAGCGCCAAGCCGGACTGGAGCCGGCTGGCCGCGCCATACCGGCGGCTGCGCGCTGAAGTGCTGCGGGTGTTCGGCGCGGCCTTGGGCCAGCCGGACAGTTGGGGCGGCGGCCTGTCGACCAAGACACTGCGGGCCTTGCGCGCGGCCGGCCTGTCCCGGCTGTGGCTGGGCGTGGATAACTGGGAAGGCGGCTTGTGGCAGCCCCAGGCGGTGGCGGCGGGCGTGCGCGCCGGCTATCTGATGGCGGCCTATGACTCCTATGAGACCGCCTTGCCGCCGGGGCAACGCGAGGACTGGCTGACCGCGCAGCAGGGCGCCGCCGCGTATCGCGACTGCGGCGTCACTTTGGCCAACGGCCGACGCAAGAGCGGCTTCCAGCAGTCCGGTTACTACACCAACCCAGAGTGCGTGCGGCCTATCTTGCAGCAGCGCACTCAGGCCTTGCACCGGGCGCTGGGCTTCAATAGCTGGTTCCTGGACGCCTACGCCACCGGCATGGTGTTCGATGACTACACGCCGGGGCGGCGCGCCGGCCAGGCGCAACTGGCCGCCGGCAATGAGCGCAGCATGGCCTGGGTGCGCGATCGCTTTGCCGTGCCTGTGGGCTCGGAGAATGGCAATGCCGCCACCGCGCGCGGCATCGCTTTCGCGCATGGCATGCAGGTGCCGGTGTTGGGCTGGGGCGATGCGGATTTACAGAAGAACCCCAAGTCGCCGTACTTTCTGGGGCGCTGGTTTCCTGCGGATCAGCCCGAGACCTTTTTCAAGACCGTGCCGTTGAAGCAGCCCTATCGGGATATTTACTACCGGCCGCAATACCGGCTGCCCTTGTACCAGGCGGTGTTCCACGATTCCATCGTCACCAGCAATCACTGGCTGTACGACAATCTCAAGTTCAGCAATGCCTATGAAGACAATCTGCTAGCCCAGTGGCTGTACAACGTGCCGCCGCTATGGCATTTGAGCGCGGCCAGCCTGGAGCGGCGGCTGCCGCTGATGCGCTGCGTGGATCGGGTGTTCCAGCCCTTGCACCGGCGCCTGGCGACGCAGCCGCTGTCCGGTTTCGCCTGGCTGACGTCGGATCGGCAGGTGCAGCAGACTCGCTTTGCCGATGGCAGCCGGCTGACGGTGAACTTCAGCGGCCAGCCGCGAGAAGTCGAGGGCCGGCCATTGGCGGCCAGGGCGATGCGGGTGCAATTGGCGGGCGAGCTTGAACGCACGGTATTGGCAAGCGACTGCGCGCCGCCGACGACGATACCAGGGGGGTGATGCCTGGGGTGATGATTGCCGCTATGAGTTAAATGCATTGATTTCGTTCCAATTCTGGTTTTTACGCATGGCAAGGACTCGAGTGGGTTGGATGGTGCATTGGCACAAAGACAACGCTGTCGCGTGCTAGCCATCGAGGCGGGGCGTAGGCCGCGGCAGTGCGGCAAATCTTTGCCTGGCAATCTTTTTGCAATATTGCGGCCGTCGCGGTTTGCTGGGCCCAGGCAGGTATTTTGAGTTGTGACAGTTCATGACTGTATGTGATTAACCATGATGTTTATTGACCTTGTGTAATTCATGCTTCAAGCATCGTATCGAGCCGTATGACAAATAGTCTGCGGTTGGATGATCCGACGGAGACGCGCCCAACAGAAGCGCGCCCGGCGGGTTTCGATACATGACTGGAGAGATCATGAGAACTAGCAAGACGCAGTTGGCGCTCGCCCTGGCCCTGGCAGGCCTGGGCAGCCAAGCGCTGCCGGCCTGGGCGGATGAGCCGAGCAGCGGGACATTGGACCGGGTGGAGATTACCGGCTCCAATATCAAACGCAGCATCAAGCAGGAAAAAGCGCTGCCGGTGACGGTGGTGCGCACCGAGGAAATGAGCAAGCAGGGCTTTACCACGGTGGAGCAGGTGGTGAACTCGCTGGCCAGCAACCAGTCGGCGACGGTGGGCGCCTCGTCGGTGCAGACCGTGTCGGGCGGCGCGTCTTATGCCAGCTTGCGCGGCCTGGGTTCGCAGTACACGCTGGTGTTGCTGGACGGCCGTCGCGTCGCCAGCCAGGCGATAGGCGGCTACGCCACCGATCTGAACGCGATACCGCTGTCGGCGATCGAGCGCATCGAAGTGCTGCGCGACGGGGCATCGGCCATCTATGGCACCGATGCCATCGGCGGCGTGATCAACTTCATCACCAAGAAGAGCAACCAGGGTGTGACGGTCAGCGGCGAGCTGCTGTCCACCGAACACAAGGGCGGCAATACCGGCAGCGCCAGCATCACCGCCGGCATCGGTGACCTGGCCAAGGACGGCTACAATGTTTACGGCTCGCTGAGCTACCAGAAACTGGACCCCATCACCACGCTGAACCGTTCCTTCGCCAATAAATACCTGAGCGCGGACAATCTGAGCGGGCGGGTGTTTCCGTCCAACTTCACTTACAAGGGCAATGCCTACAACCCGGCGGCGCCCAATTGCAAACCGCCGTACGCCTTGCCGCTGGACGCCAATTCCTGCGGCGAGAACGCGACGCTCTACATGGATCTGACGCCGGAGGTGGAGCAACTGACCGCCTTCGCCAAGGGCACCAAGCAACTGGGCGAACATACGCTGTCGCTGCAATACATGGGGGCGCGCAACGTCAGCACCACGCGCATCTCGCCGGCGCCGCTGACCAAGATCGCCACCTTGAAGGCCGGCGACAAGTATTATCCAACCCACTTGCCGGACGGCACCCCCACCGACGGCAGCCCGGTGGTGATCAACTCGCGCTCGGTGCCGCTGGGGCCGCGCGTGACCGAGAGCCTGTCCACCACGCAGCGGCTGGCCTTTAACGCCGAAGGCCTGCTGGCCGGTTGGGACTACCGCGGCGGCGTCGGCTACTCGGAGAACAAGACCACCATCAATTACAAGTCCGGCTATGTGAACGGCGACAAGGTGGCCGCCGCCTTCCAGAACGGCACCATCAACCCGTTCGGCCCTTCGGCGCCCGGCGCCTGGGAGAGTACTTCCTTGAGTGGCGACGGCTGGGTGGCCAAATTCCAGACCATCATGGCGGACTTCAAGGTCAGCAAGGAAGTGCTGCAACTGCCGGCCGGCATGATGGCGACGGCTTTCGGCGTGGAAACCCGGCGTGAAAAGCTGGACAGCCAAATCCAGGATATTGCCCAGTTCGCCTTGGGTTCCGGCATCGCCGACTCCAAGTCCACCAGCGGCAGCCGCGGCGTGACCGCGGCCTATGTCGAGGCGGATATTCCCATCTTCAAAAACTTCGACGCTCAGCTGGCCGCGCGTTATGACCGCTACACCGACTTTGGCAGTTCCTTCAATCCCAAGATCGCGGTGAAATACCAGCCGATTCCGCAGCTGCTGATCCGTTCCTCGGCCAGCAAGGGTTTCCGCGCGCCCACGCTGTACGATGTGTTCACGCCTAACAGCAAGACCTATACCGCCAACAAGTTCAACGACCCGCTGCGCTGCCCGGGCGGCACGCCGGCCAATGGCGGCAACAAGGTGGACGATTGCAATACCCAGTTCGAGGCCCTGCAGGGCGGCAACAACAATTTGTCGCCGGAGAAGGCCAGCTCGCTGACCTTCGGCGTGGTGATCGAGCCGATCAAGGAAATCACCGCCAGCGCGGACTTCTGGTGGACCACGGTGAAGGACACCATAGGCGCGCTGGATCCGGGGGTGATTTTCGGCGATCCGGTCAAATACGCCGACAAGTTCGTGCGCAACCCCGATGGTTCGCTCAACCACGTGATCACCACCACCCAGAACCTGGGCACCTTGAGCGCGGCCGGCGTGGACATCAGCCTGGCTTTCCGCCTGCCCAAAACCGCCTGGGGCAATTTCGGCATCAATCTGGACGGTACTTACACCTCCAAGTACCAGCAGCAGCTGGAACCCAAAGGGCCGTATCTGAGCCCGCTGGGAGGTTGGTATCAGAACGTGCTGCCGCCGGTGCTGCGCTGGAAGCACAGCCTGGCGTTCAATTGGGCGCAGGGGCCGTGGAGCGGGATTCTGGTGCAGAATTATTCGTCCGGCTATACCGACTTGAACCCGAATCAGGAAGGTCACAATGTGCGTCCTTACTCCAACTGGAACCTGTCCGGCAGCTATGTGTGGGACAAGAAGCTGACCATCACCGCCGGCATCCGCAATCTGTTCGACCAGGAGCCGCCGTTCAGCAATCAGACCAAGAGCTTTCAGTACGGCTTTGATCCGGTCGTCGCCGATCCGGTGGGCCGTGCTTACTTCCTGAAAGCCAGCTACAAACTCTAAGAAGCGGTTCATGCCTTCCCGTCTTGCTCGCGAGACTTTGAGCCGGTTCTAAGTTCGGCCAAGGCATTGAGAACGCCCCGTCGCGCCATTCGGCACGGCGGGGCTTTATGTTTTTGGAATGAATCTGCCAGGCAGGAAGGGGGCGAGTTGTTAAGGGTTAAATTGATATGGAGTGCATTTTTACATGGCAGCCATTAAAAAAACGAATGCATAAGTTTTTGCAAAATTAGCTTAATCTAAAATTCTTGTACAAAAACGTCGTAAAAATGCAAAAAAGCAACAGGTGATGCTGGCTTGTCACACAGAAAATGACAGGAAACTAGTGGGGTCATTCAAAAGGCGCTGGCAAAAATGAGGGGCTTAGTCTATTGATTTTTCAGCCCTAACATGATTTTTCCGCATTCCTGCCGCCGAGGTCTCCGCCGCGCTGTCCGCTCCGGCGTCATAAACAGGCGTTAACAATTATTGACTGAGGGCAACAATCCTTAACACACTCGAAACATGGTCATGACGTTCGATTGTCGACGGCCTGCTGTATCCAGCAAGCACTCCACAGAAGCGCTGCTGGTTTCCGTGTGCAGTTAAGGAGAAAACAAGTTGAGAAGTCAAAAGAAGCAGCTGGTGCTTGCCCTGGCCTTGGCCGGCTTGGCAAGCCATGCGCCATTCGCATTCGCCGCTGAGGCGAACTCCGGTCAACTGGATCGGGTAGAGGTCACCGGGTCCAATATCAAGCGCAGCATCAAGCAAGAAAAGGCGCTGCCGGTCACCATTCTCAAGACCGAGGATCTGGCCAAGCAAGGCCTGACCACGGTGGAGCAGGTGGTCAACAGCATCGCCGCCAACCAGTCCTCGCAAGGCGCCAGCGCCTCGGTTGGCGCCTCTTCCGGCGGCGGCTCTTTCGCCAGCCTGCGCGGCCTGGGCAATCAATACACTCTGGTGTTGCTGGACGGCCGCCGCATGGCCAATCAGGCGATCGACGGCACTTCCGCCGACCTGAACGCCATCCCGCTGTCCGCCATTGATCGCGTGGAAGTATTGCTGGATGGCGCGTCCGCCATTTACGGCACCGACGCCATCGGCGGCGTGATGAACTTCATCACCAAGAAAAGCCTGAAGGGTTTCAGCATCGGCGGCAGCCTGGCCAATCCGCAGCATGGCGGCGGCGATGAAAAGCGCATCAATGCCTCCTACGGCATTGGCGATCTGGGCCAGGACGGTTTCAATGTCTACGGCGCCATCGACTACATGAAGCAAGACATGGTGATGGCGGGACAGCGCGACTACGCCCACCAGGTCAATAAATTCACCGGCACCAGTTCCAGTGCATGGCCGGGCAACTACATTGATGGCAGCACCGGCAAGTGGGTGGCGCCGTCCGCTCCGAATTGCCGCCCGCCGTTTTCCCAATACGTCAGTGACTCTAAGCTGGGTAACCGATGCTTGGAGTATTATTCCCTATACCCCAGCATTATCCCGCAGGTGGAGCAGATTTCCGGTCTGGTCAAGGCCACCAAGCGCATAGGCGACAATCACGAGCTTTCGCTGCAATACACGCGCACCGAGACCATCACCACCGCACAGAACGCGCCGTTGCCAACTGCTGGCGACATCACCCGCGTCAACGCGGTGGACCCGACCAAGCTCGACAAGCTCTATGTGCGCACCATTCCGCTGGGCAATCGCGAGACCGAGGCCAACTCGGTCACGCAGCGGCTGATGCTGAATATGGAAGGCCTGATCGCCGGCTGGGACTATCGCGCCGGTATCGGTCGTTCCGAAAACCTGATCAAGGAAAACCTGACCTCGGGTTACGTCAGCAAGAGCAAGATGCAGTCCGCGGTCAACAGCGGCGCGCTGGATCCGTTCGACCTGTCCGGCAATAATCTCGCCGCTTGGCGCTCGGTGGGCATGACCGGTCAGACCAAGGAAGCCAAGTCCACCATCGATATGGCCGACATCAAGGTCAGCCGTGAAGTGTTCCAGTTGCCGGCCGGCATGATGGCTGTCGCTTTTGGCGCGGAAGTGCGCCGCGAATCGCTGAGCACCATCTATAACAAGGCGGTGACTCGCGATGCGTTGAGCACCGGCCAGGACAAGACCGAAGACTCCAGCGGCAGCCGTTCCGCCTATGCCTTCTACGGCGAAGCGGAAATCCCGGTGCTGAAGAACCTGGACGTGCAACTGGCCGCGCGTTACGACCACTACAGCGATACCGACAGCTCGTTGAACCCGAAAGTGGCGTTCAAGTTCCAGCCCAGTTCGCAAGTGCTGTTCCGCGGCTCGGCCAGCACCGGTTTCCGCGCGCCCTCGCTGTACAACATCTATCGTCCTAACCAGTTGCAGCTGACCAGCGGCAGTTATGTCGATTACGGCGCTTGTCCGGATGGCGTGAACCCGGCGCCTGGGGCTGATGGTTCTGCTTGCACCAAGATGCAGCGTAATAAGCGCATCGCCGGCAACAAGAAGCTGGAACCGGAGAAGTCGTCCTCGCTGTCCTTCGGCATGGTGATCGAGCCGGTCAAGGACTTCACCGCCAGCGCCGATTTCTGGTGGACCATGATCAAGGGCCAGATCAGTTTCCTGGACGAAACCGCCATCTTCGCCGACCCGTCCAAGTACGCGAATCGCTTTGTACGTGATGGCAGCGGTAATCTGTCCTACATCATCGACGACTACGACAACCTGGGCAATCTGAGCGCGGCCGGCGTTGACATCAAACTGAACTGGGTATTGCCCAAGACTTCGGTCGGCACCTTCACCGCTACGCTGGACGGCACCTATCTGTCCAAGTACTCCTATCAGACCGAGAAGAATGGCCCGTATTACAGCAACCTGGGCACCTTCCTGGATGGTGGCCCCACCTTCCGCTGGCAGCACAACCTGACCCTGGGCTGGTCCTACGGCGCGTGGAGCACGATCCTGGCGCAGAACTACAAGTCGGGCTACACCGACTCCAACCCCTATCTGAAGCAGGGACAGCCGTTCCATCAGGTAAGACCGTACTCCACCTGGAATCTGTCCGGTTCCTACGCCTGGAACAAGCAGCTGACCGTGACCGCCGGCATCAAGAACCTGTTCGATCAAGAGCCGCCGTACTCCAATCAGATGACGCGTACCACACAGCAGAACTACGATCCGCGCTTTACCGATCCGATGGGCCGCTCCTTCTTCCTCAAGGCCAATTACAAGCTCTGAGCACGTAGGCAGCAGGGCGGGGCGGAGATGATCCGCCCCGTTCGAGGGCCCGGCGGCGTTCCGCCGCCGGGCGAATCAGCAGACAGTGGATATGAACATGACGAGCATCACAGCCAGAGGAGTCGGCGGTCCCCCGCCCAAGCGCCGCA
>NZ_JAYSGF010000043.1:0-41872 GCF_041912965.1 Chromobacterium sp.
CGTAGGCCGGGGTCAGCGGCACGCCGCGACGCTGGGCGTCGAAGTCGGCGCGGAAGGGCTGGGCTTCCTTGCTATCGTGGAAGGCTTTGAGATCGGCCGGCAGGTTGTTGCGCGCGCTCAGGCTCTGGCGGGTGATGACGAATTCACGCTGTTCGCTGCTGTCGCCGTCGTGGGCCGGGTGTTCGTCCAGGCGGAACCATTGGCCGGCGGCCAGGCCGCGCACGCTACCGCCGCCGCTGAACTGCTTGGCGTTCAGATCATGCGCTTGCTGACGCAGCTGGGCGTAGTGGCTGAGTTGGTCGGCGTCGCCGGCGTAGTACAGCGATTGCGGGTCATAGTCGTGCAAGGAGGATTGCAAGGCCTTGCCGTTCTGGCCCTGGTCGATGAGGCTGTCGTCGCCGCTGTGCTGGGTGCTGACGGGCTGGTAATCGAAGCTGGCCAAGGCCACCGCGCCGGGGACGATCTGGCGCTGGGCGTGCCACTCGGTCAGGCCGTCCTCGGCCTCGGTGGCGTCGCTGCGGTGGAAGCGCACCCGTTCCACGCTGGCCGGCGGCAGGCTGTAAGGGTCGTCGAAGGCGACCAGCTGCACTTGGGGGGTGTCGCCATCGACATGATCGAAACGCCAGGCATAGCCCTCTTCGTGCAACAGCCGCACGATGAAGTCGTAATCGGATTCGCGGTATTGCAGGCAGTAGCTGCGCGGCGAGGCCGGGCCGGTCTTGAAGTCCAAGGTCTGCACCCGCGCGAATACCGGGTTGGCTTGCTGATGCTCGGCCAGAATCTGTTTGACGATGTCCGGCACCGACAAGTCCTGGAACACCCGCGAGCTGACGCGATGCCGCAGCAGCGCGAACGGCGGCTCGATGGTCAACTGGTAGCGGCTGAAGCCGCCATCCGAGCCCAGGCTTTCCACCTTGGACACCACGCCGCAGCGCAGGCTCTCCGCGCCGACGGCATCGAGAATGCCGAGGCGAGCCGGCAGGCCGAGCAGGGTCTTGAGTTCGATCGCGCCGTCCGGAGATAAACACACCAACTGGTAGGCGTAAGGCCGGGACACGCCTTCCTCGCCGGCCAGGCTCAGCGGCAGCAGTTGCTCGGCCGCCACGCTGCCGTCGCCCAGGCTGAGGGTGAGCAGGCGCTGGTCTTGGTTGAAGGCGGAGGCGAAGCTGGCGAGCAGGGTGCTGAGGTCCATGGGGCGGTCCTTCGAACTATCCAAAATCAAAACACCCCCAAACCGGCCTTATGCAAAGCCCCCATGGCGACGAGCGTCGACCTGATCTGCGGATGGGGGCCGTGAGGCGTAATGAGGGTGGAGATGACAAAATTTGAGCCAAAATATTTTAGATAACCGGTACTTAGCGGGCAATCCAAGAAAATTGCCATTTTCACAAAACTGGCCAAAAGGACAGGTTTAAACTCTTATCAATCCCAGTGAGCGGCTTAAACCTCGTTTGCCGACATTAAAAAGTCAAAACAAGGAAAGTTATGGCTTGATAAGAAAAGGTAAGAGGCATTCAAGGCCACGCTAAAGACCTGAATTGAATGTGTTTTTATCATGCCGTCTCCACTCAAGGCCCAGGCCAAGCACCTGCGCGCCGCAACCACTGGAGACCACCATGAAACAAAAGCACGCCCTCCTCACCCTGGCGGCCGTCTTTGCCGCCGCGCTTCCGCTGGCGTCTCAGGCCGCCACCGTCACCCGAACCGGCACCATCAAGTTCACTGGCAAAGTCACTGCGCCCAGTTGCTCGGTAAACGGCAGCACAGCGATGGCGATTCCCGCTATTAATGTCACTCTGGACGAGATATCCATGGACAAGGTGCAAGCCTTGGCGATCAAACCGAGCCATCCCAAAACGCACTCGATAACAATTGCCTGCAAGGGCGCTACAAATTTGATCGTGTCCCTCAAAGCTCTAAACGGCACCAACACGCTCACAGGCCAAACCAACATCCTGAAGAACACCGCCAGCGGCTCGCCGGCGACTGGCGTTGGCATCGCGCTGTATCAGACGGGGAAGGCAACAAGCTATGACCTTGTGTCTGGAGAACTGCTGAACAAGCCCTCTCCAAGCACAAGCGAAACCATCACGTTTGATGCCGCTTACGTTAAGGACCCGGCAGTTACCCCGATAACCGCCGGCCCCGTACAAGCCGACCTCCCCTTCGAACTGAGCTACGACTAAGCCCTCGCCTCTTCAACCTACAGCGGCGGGCTTCCCGCCGTTGTCTATTTTCAGGGCCCCATCATGAAAACCCTGCTGCAAGCCGCCGGCTTGGCGGCCTGGCTGGCCATGTCCCACGCCGACGCCGGCATCAGCCTCAACGGCACCCGCGTCATTTTCGACGGCGCGCATCCGGAAGCCGCCGTCACCGTGCGCAACCACGGCGCGGACATCCTGGTGCAATCCTGGCTGGAAGCGCTGGACGGCGACAAGGCCGAACTGCCCTTCGCCATCACTCCGCCGCTGACGCGGCTGCCGGCCGGGCAGGAGCAATTGCTGCGCATCCTCTACGCCGGCGCCGGCGCGGCCGATCAACAGGAAACCGCCTTCTGGCTCAATGTGCAGGAAATCCCCCAGGCCGCCGGGCAAGGCAATGTGCTGCAACTGGCGGTGCGCCAGCGCGTCAAGGTGTTCTACCGCCCGCCGGGCCTGGACGGCGATGCGCTGCAAGCGCCGGAACGCCTGCGTTGGCGGCTGCGGCGCGAGCGCGGCAACAGCTGGCTGCAAGCGGACAACCCCAGCCGCTACCACGTGACCGTGACCGGCCTGACCCTGCTCTCCGGCGGAAAATCCAAGGACATCAGCCGCGCCCGGATGCTGGCGCCCGGCGCCGACGGACAATGGCCGCTGCCCGCCGACGCTGCAAACGACGCGCGCTTGCGCTACCAGATCATCAACGACTTTGGCGCCAGCCAGGCTTTTGAAGCCCGGCTGCAAGGCGCGGCGCCCGTCCAGCCGCAGCGGCTGGAACCCTGAGCCGGCCGCCGGACCGCGAGGCGATGAGAAGCAAGCCGCTGATGCCCCATGCCCGCCGCAGCGCCGCGACCCCGCTGGCCTGCGCCTGCTGGCTGATCGCCTGCGCGCAGGCGCTGGCGGCGGACGCGCCCGTCTTCAACACCCGTTTTCTGAAACTGGACGGGCAGGCGGCGGACCTCAAAGCGGTGCTGAGCGCCGGCAACGACATCCTGCCCGGCAGCTATCGCGTGGACATCCTGCTCAACCGCCAGTTGGCCGACCGCCGCGACGTCCTGTTCCGCCAAGAACGGGACGGCAAAGTCCGCCCCTGCCTGGACGCCGCGCTGCTGCGCAAGCTGGGCGTCAAGCTGCCGCCGTCCAGCGCCGGCGACGAGGCCTGCGTGGACCTGCCCCAACGCCTGGAGCACGCGCAAATACGCTACGACTCCACCCGGCTGCAACTTGAGCTGAGCGTGCCGCAAGCCCATCTGCTGCGCCGCGCCGACGGCTATGTCGACCCCTCGCTATGGGACGCCGGCGTCAACGCCGCTTACGCCAATTATCAATTCAGCAGCCAATACAGCCGTGGCCAGGACGGCCGCGCCAGCCGCCAGTGGTATCTCGGCCTGCAAAACGGGCTCAATCTGGGAGACTGGCGCTTGCGCAACGACGCCACCCTCAGCGGGAATACCGGCCAAGCGACAGAAATACGCAGCAAGCGCGCCCTGCTGCAGCGCGACATCACCGCGCTGCGCAGCCAGCTGGCGCTGGGTGAACAATACACCGACGCCATGCTGTTCGACAGCGTACGCATCCGTGGCGCGCAGCTCAGCCAGGACGAGGCCATGCTGCCGGACAGCGAGCGCGGCTACCGCCCGGTGGTCCGCGGCCAGGCGCGGAGCCAGGCCACGGTGGAAGTGCGCCAGAACGGCTATGTGCTGCACCGCGCCGATGTGCCTCCCGGCCCCTTCGAATTCAGCGACATCACCCCCTCCGGCTCCAACGGCGAACTGGAAATCACGGTGACCGAAGCCGACGGCAGCCGCCGCGTCAGCCATCAAAGCTTCTCCAGCCTGCCGCTGATGCAGGCCAGAGGCCGCTGGAAATATCACGCCGCGCTGGGTCAGTACCAGGGCGGCGAAGCGGCCCGTCCCGCGCTGGCCGCCGGCGCGCTGGTTTACGGCCTCAGCGACGACGGCACCGTGGCCGCCGGCTTCCAGCTTTCGCCGCGCTTCCAGGCCGTCAAGCTGGGCCTGGGCGCCAACACCCCGCTGGGCGCGCTGTCGCTGGACCTGAGCCAATCCCTCAGCCGCGCCCAAGGCAGCGGCAGCCAGGGGCAAAGCCTGCGCCTGCTGTACCACAAGGCCCTGCCCCGTACCCAGACCCAACTCACCCTGGCCGCTTACCGCTACTCCACCGCCGGCTACCGCAGCTTCAACGATCACGCGGCGGACCTGGCCCAGCGCCCGAACCAACATCGCGCGCGCGCGCGGATGGACCTCAGCGCCCAGCAGGCGCTGGGCCGCGAAGGCCGCCGCGGCAGCCTTTATCTCAGCCTCAGCCGGCAGAACGATTGGGGCCGGCCCGGCGCCAGCCACAGCCTCAACCTGGCTTACAGCCACCGCTGGAAACAATTCCATTACCACCTCAGCCTTAGCCGGAGCCGCGACGGCCGCGGCCAAGGCGACAGCCAGATCATGCTGGGCTTCAGCCTGCCGCTGGACAGCGGGCGACACGCCCCGCAGCTCAGCGCCCAGCTTGGCCGCAACGCCCTGCACACCAGCCTCAGCGGCCAGTTGGGCGAGGCCGACAGCTACACCGTCTCCATGGGCCGCGACAGCCAGGGCGACGCCAGCCTAAGCGCCAGCGGCGTCCATCAAGGCGATGTCGCGCAACTGAGCGCCGCCTATAGCGCCGCCCGCGGCCATCAATCCGCCAGCCTGGGCGCCAGCGGCGCCATCGTCGTCCACGGCGGCGGCGTCAACCTCAGCCGCGCCGTCGGCGACACCTTCGCCCTGCTGCAAGTGGACGGCGCCGCCGGCCTGAACGGCAACGGCTACAGCGTGCGCGCCGACGCCCAGCCTTATCGCGCCAACAGCCTGAGCCTGGACAGCCGCCAGTTGGGCGCCGCGCTGGAACTGGAGGACAGCGTCAAGCAAGTGGTGCCGCGCCGCGGCGCGGTGGTGAAGGCCGTGTACAAGGCGCGCAGCGGCCGACGCGTTCAATTCAGCCTGCGCCGCCGCGACGGCAGCGCGGCGCCGTTTGGCGCCAGCGTGGAGGATGGTGCCGGCCGGCCCTTGGGCATCGTGGACCCGCAAGGCCGGACACTGCTCTTGCTCACGCAGCCGCAAGGCCTGCTGACCGTGAAATGGAGCGACGGCGGCTGCAGCGCCCGCTATCGGCTGCCGCCCGCCAAGCCCGGGCGTCATTACCAGCGGCTAGAGCTGCCTTGCCACTAAGCGCCGCGCTTAATCAAAGAAAAGGATACCCAGATGCTCACACCGCCTACCCGCCGCCCGCTGCTGGCCTGCCTCTTCTTGCTATTGGCGCTGGGAAGTTGCAGCCGCCCAAGCCATGCCGATTGCAAAGTGGTTTCAAGCACCCTCACCCAGGCGCTCCCCGATCCCTTGGTGATTCCATACCTGGCGCCCGCCGGACACCTGATCGCCAGGGAAGTGATGCAAACCACGATTACATGCGACAGAACCAATGCCAACGGCCAACGCAACTGGTACGCCTTTTTGTCCTATGACAATACCGACAACGACAGCACATCCCTGACAGGCGTCAGGAAAACCCAAACATCCGGCATCGGTATTCGCTGGATAAACAGCAATACCCACTCCGGAAAGTCGCAGACCTTTAGCACCACAAGGCTGAACAATGGCCGCACCAATCTGCGCGGCATGCCCTTGAATGGCACCGTCACCATTACCGACACTATCGAACTGGTCAAAACCGGCCCGGTGACCTCCGGTCGGCTCAATCCGGAGAGCTATGCCGTCAACTACAAGAACAAGAAAGGCAGCGACCACGGCAGCCCGCTCTATACCTACTCCTTCAATCAGCCCGCCATCAGGGTGATAGGCTGCTCGTTCAAAAACGCCGGTCAAACCGTCCGCCTGCCCGACGTCAGCACTCGCGACTTCGCCGGCACCGGCCGCGCCGGCGATAAGCGGTTCAACATCGATCTGGACTGTGCGCCCGGCACCAGCGTCAGCGCCAAATTGCGCGACGCCAACGCGCCAGGGAACACCGGCACGCTGCTGAGCATTGCCGGCGGGCGAAACAACGCCCAGGGCATTGGGCTGGAGCTGCAGCGCCAGGGCGAAACCGGCGCCTATATGCTGGGCACCGAGTTCACCAGCCTGGCGGCCAGGCAACAGCACGCGCTGCCCATGGTGGTGCGCTACGCCGTCAACGGCGCCCCCATCCAGCCCGGCGAGGTCAACGCCGCCGCCACCGTGGAACTGAGCTTTAATTGAGCCCCGACAATGCAATAAGGCCGGGCATGACGCCCGGCCTTAGAACCTGTTCAAAACCTACTGCGCCTCAGTCCTCCACGCCCCAGCGGATGCAGCCCGGTTCCGGGCATTGCCAGGAAGCCATCAGCCGCTGCCGGATCTCCGCCAGCGATTGCCGCGCCAGCAGCCGGCCGTCGCGGAACACCGGCCGCAATTCGCCGCCCTCCGCCTGCTCCGCCGTCTGCTGCTGGTGCAGCACGTAATGATCGCCCTCGCGCTCCACCCGCAGCAGGCCCTTGGCGGATTTCTTGGTGCCGTCGTCCGTGGCCGGGTCCTTGTAGATATCCACCGCCTCGCCGTCCACTTCCGCGTAAATCGCCTTCAGCGCATAGCCGAAGGTGTCCCGCGAATTCATGCCGTAGACAAAGCTGCCGATGCCGAACACCACATTGCCGGAGGCAAAGCCCTTGGCCGCCAGCCGGCGCAGGATGGCGCGCGCGCGCGGCAAGGTGATGGAGTCGCCGTAGATCAGGCCCACATGGCTGTCCAGCAGCCGGTAGCCGGCGTCGCTGACCGTGCCGCCGTAAATCTCCCACAAGCACTCCACCGCGCCCTTGCGTTCCGCCTCCGTCACCCGCTGGCCGTCGCTCAGCGCCGTGTACGCGCCGTCCGCGTCCCGCGCCGGCTGGCCGTCGACGCGGACCAGTTCCTCGTCGCGGTAGCCGGTGAGGATTTTCACCGGATCGCCGGAATCCGGGCGGAACACCACCTTGGCGTTGCCCAGCGCGTCCGGACCTCGCGCCAGGATGTCGTCCTTCAGTTCACGGGCAATCACCGTGACCACGTTCCAGAAATCAAAGGTATCGCTGACGATGGACACCATGCCCCGCGGATAGTCCTGGCTGACGAATTCCCGCACCACCTCACGCTCCGCCAGCCGGCGCAGCGCCGCCTCCTCCAGCCCGGCGTGGGCCGGGTCGCGGCGCAGCCGCTGCAGCGTCAGCAGGATGCGCAGCGCCATCACGCTATGCTCCGACGCCGGAATGGAACCGCCCACCAGTTCCCGCTCCGCGTCCGCGTCGTAGAAGTCCTCCAGGTAGTCCAGCGCCGGAATGGTGTCGGTGCCGGTGAAGGACAGCAGATGGCCGGCGCCGCAGCGCATGGCGTCGTGCACCCCGCTCATGCCGCGCATGGAAAAATCGTGGCCCTGCCAATTGACGAACTCCGGCGCGCTGCCGGTGAGGCGGGCGAAGTAATCCAGCAGCTTGCGGAATTCAAACGCGATGGTGGCCACGGTGGACGGCTTCCAGGATTCGCAGCTGAACAGGGTTTCAAAATAGGTGGCCACCCAGGGGAAATCCGGATGCGTGTTGCTGAAGATCACCGGCGGCACCTTGATGTCCACCCGCGCGCCTTCCGGCAGGGAGCGGATTTCCAGCGGCAGATAACCGAGCGCGTGCAGCGCTTCCAGCCGGCCTGCTGGCACCGCGCCGGCGCCCAGCGCCGTGTCCATGCGGCGCTGGTATTTGCGCACCGCCTTGTCCCGCGGCTGGCGGAAGAACTCTTGGTCGAACAGATCGATCAGGTATTGCTGGATGAAACCCTGCAGGCCGAACCACACCACCTTGTCGTCGAACAGCTCCGGCAGCACCGGCGCGTACTTGGCCGAACGCGGGGTGAAATTGGCCACCAGCTTGGTGGTGGCCGCCGGATACATGGAGGGGTGGCCGGTTTTGTAGAAGTCCGCCAGATTGAACGGCTGCAGCTGGTTCAGTTCACGGGCCAGGGGGCGAATGGGTGCGTTCATGATGTATTCCCTATTTAATGTGTGAGTCAAACCAGCTGGCAGCGGGCATCCACCGTCCAGTCATTGCGGCTGAACACCTGCTGGTAATGCGCCAGCAGCGGTTCCAGGCCATGGCTGAAAATGCCGTGGGTCACGTACAGGTGCAGCGGCGCGTCCAGGCCCTGCTCCCGCTGGCGAGCGCGCAGCGCCTTGGCCAGCTCGGTGAAGGTGCGGCCGCCGTCGCAGATATCGTCCACCACCAATAGCGGCAGCGCCGGCAAGGGGCCGGCCACCTGGGTGCCGCTGATGCGGCCGCTTTGGGTGTCCCTCACCTTGTCCGCCAGCACCGCCTCGCAGCCCAGCTCCCGCGCCAGCTTCAGCACCCGCTTGCGCGCGCCGGCGTCCGGCGCCACCAGCGCCGCCGGGCCTACTTGCTCCAGCACTCGGCGCAGCGCCGGCAGCGGATCTTCCACTTCCACCCGGTCCAGCAGCGCGGTCACCACATCGCTGTGCGGGTCCTGGATCACCACCCGGCTGTAGCCCTGGGCATTGATCAATTGGCAAAACACCTTGGCGCTCAGCGCCTCGCCCGGGTTGGCCACCCGGTCCTGGCGCGCATACGGCACATAGGGCAGATGCAGGGCCAGCGGGCGCCCCGGATAAGCGCGGCGCAGCGCGTCGCTCAGCATCAGCAAGCTCATCACCGCCTGCGCGTCCGGCAGATGGGCGTGCAAGCGCAAGGCCTGCGCCGGCGCGTCCACTTCCACCGACACCTGCACTTCCCCACCGGGAAACACCGTGCTGTGAAAGGCCAGCGGCTGGCTGCCGCCGTGCTGCGAATCCGCGAAAATCTTGAACATGATGCTGACTCCTGCGCTGCGTTGGCTTACTTAGTTGATAATTTCAACTAACATGCGCACAGTATAAATTCACTTAGTTGAGTTTTGCAACTATCTGGCGGAAAATATCGGCAAAGCCAAACCGGAGACCGCTCATGAGCCCCTCGCGCCCCGCGCCCGCCGTCAGTGTGGACATTGTCCTGCTCACCTTGGGCGATACCGGCCTGCAAGTGGCGCTGCACCGCCGCGACCACGCCCCCTGCCAACACCAGCTGGCGCTGCCCGGCGGCTATGTGCATGTGGACGAGGACGATAGCTGCGAAGCCACCGCCATGCGCGTGCTGCGCGACAAGACCGGGCTGGAACCGCGCTACCTGGAGCAGCTGCGCACCTTCGCCGGCCCGCGGCGCGATCCGCGCGGCTGGTCGGTGGCCGTCTCCCACGTGGCGCTGATCCCGCTGCAGCAACTGCGGGACGCCGGCGACGGGGTATTCCACTTCTACGATGTGGACCAGCTGCCGGAGCTGGCCTTCGACCACGCCGAGCAAGTGCGGGAAGCGGTGCAACGGGTGCGCAACAAGGCCAGCTATTCCACCCTGCCTTGCTGGCTGCTGCCCGAGCGCTTCACCCTCACCCAGCTGCAACACACTTACGAGCAGATTTTTGGCGAAACCGTGTCCCGCGGCACCTTCCGCTCGCGGCTGGGCATCAAGGTGGCGGACGCCAAGCCCGGCGAATACGCGGACGAGGCCGCCCTCCTGGAAGCCACCGAAGAATTCCTGGGCGGCAAGCAGCGCCCGGCGCGGCTGTTCCGCATCAACCGGCTCAGCCTGTTCAAGCGCGCGCGCTGGTGACACGGCGGCCGCTCCTCTGAGCTTGCGCAACACCTGGCGCAGCGGGCCGCGCGCAGCCGGGCATCTACCCCCTCCCATCCTCAGTCCCTCCCGGCGCGGTTCCCCGCCGCCTTGACGCCCGGGACCGTCCCCCTTACTTTCGCCCATGCGCTGCGCCCAATAACGCAGCCTGGGCTTGGAGGCCCAGCGCGTGTATATCCAGACAAATCGCTTGGCGGCGATTTGTCATGTCCATGCGTCCGCCGCAATCGGGTGGGCGCATGGCATCGAGTCCTCCGGGGCTGCCGCTGATATACCGGTCCTCCAACTTTGTCATGCGCCTGCCCACGCCTTCCATGCGTGACGCGCAGGCATCCCTGAAGCGATGTAAGCGGAGGCCATAATGAATATATTGAGTTTCTACCGGCGACACCCCGGCGTTGACCGCCCCGTGGCGATGGAGAGCGAGCCATGAGCATCATCACCGCCAGCGCCCGGCCGTCACCGCTGCGGCAAATGCACGAGCAGATCAAGCAGCTGCGCATCGTCACCGCTGGCCAGGGCAATCTCTACGCCCTGGTCAAAACCCTGGAGCAGCACTATCTGCAAACCGATGCAGGCCTGACCCGCGGCATTGTGCATATCCACACCGCCAACCAGAGCCTGCACGCGATGTTGGCGCTGCTGCTGAACTGCCCGGAGGAGCAGCAAGTCAATTGCAAGCAGATCGTGACCTTGCTGGAGCCGATACACCAGGAACTGCAGGCCGGCTTCACACAGATGTCGGAAGCGATGTAGACGTGACAACGCCGCAGCGGGGAGGCTGCGGCGTTGCGAGGGCTTGGTGCCTGGTGGCGCAGGCGCTAGCCCCTCAGAACCTGTTTACGATCTGCTGCGCGTCGGCGGGATGGATAGAAATGGGCGTTGAAACCAAGCTCAAAATGCTCATGTACCACCTGTACACTCCGCTTCTTCGCTCGGTTTCGCCTTGTCTCGCCTTGTCTCGCGAGATCGTAAACACGTTCTCAGAACGACACCGTGCCGGACAACAGCAAGGTGCGCGGCGCGCCCAGGCCGCCGGACAGGCCGCTGCCGTCGCCGCCGGTCCATGACCCCGTCCAGTAAGCTCGGTTGGCAACATTCTGCACCGTCGCGCGCAGGGTGATTTCCTTGGCCGCCAGCTTGGTGGTGTAACGGGCGCCCAGATCAAACAGAGTGTAGGACGGCAAGGACAGCTGGTTGTTGTCGCGGACGAAGCGCTCGCCCACGTACTGGGCGTTGCCGGTGGCGGTCAGGCCCGGCAAGGCGGCGATATCGTATTCCACGCCCAGCTTGGCCATCACCTTGGGCACGCCGGTGGCCTGCTTGCCCAGGTGCGTCGGGTCCAGCGCCTTGGTCAGCTCGGCCCTGGTGTAGGACGCGCCGCCCATCAGGCGCAGGCCGCGGCTGGCCTCGCCCCAGAAGCTCCACTCCAGGCCGCGGTTGCGCTGCTCGCCGTACACGCCGAACACATTGCTGTCCGGGCTGGTGTAAGCGCTGGGCCGGGCGATCTGGAACAGGCTCAGGCTATGGGTAATGCCGCCCCAATCCAGCTTGGCGCCCAGCTCGTACTGCTCGGTCTGATACGGCTGCAGGCTTTCGCCGGCGTTCTTGGCCGCAGTGGGCGCGGTGTCGCCTTTGTTCAGGCCCTGAATGTAGTTGCCGTAAACCGAGAGCTGGTCCGATAGCTTGACCAGCAAGGCCGTGGCCGGGGACCAGCGGCTTTGGTCGTAGTTGGAGGTTTGCGCGCCGGCCGCGTCGTAGTTGCTGCTCTGCACGTTCTGACGCCGCGTGCCCACCGTCCATTGCACCTTGCCGTCCATGAAGGAGAGGGTGTCCGCCAGGGCGATGCCGCCCAGCTTGTCCTCAACGCTGCTGCCCATATACCGGAACGCCGGCTTGGGTCCGAAGGACGGCGCATAGTAATTGGTGGTGAAGGAGGGCCCTCTGCCATTCTGGTAGTTCCACTGCGAGGTATAGCGCGTGGCCACCAAGGACCATTTATGTTGAATCTTGCCGGTGTCGAAATGACCACGCACGCCGGCCTCGCCGGATTTCTGCGTCCCGTCGCTGATTAAGCGGAAGGCATTCATGTTGATGTCGCCGGCATTATTCAGCAATTCATTTCTGGTGATCTGGGCGTCGAAATCCACGTTCCGCTGTCCCCACGCGCCAAATAGGGTGAGCGCATCGCTCAGTTCGTATTCGCCGCGCAGCATGGCCATCTGGGTGTTGTTAATGCTGGCGGCCCAATCCGGCGCCAGCTGATAATCGCCAGTCTTGGGCGTGGGCAGCTGTGTCACTCCTGAGGCGATGGAGGAGATGCCGAAGTAGTTGATGCCGTCCAGCCTCTCCCGCTGCTTGTAAAGGTCCAGCGAAACGCGAGCGCGCTCGCCGCGCCAGTCCAGGCCCAGCGAGGCCAGGCCCATGTCCTGCTTCTGCTTGTCCACCGCGGTGTCGCCGTTGCGGTAAACGCCGTTGAAGCGCACGCCCCATTGCTGCTTGTCGCCAAAGCGCCGGCCCACGTCCACATGCACGCCGGGCATATTGTCGGATTCAAAAGTCGCGGTGACCGAGGTCAGCGGCGTGTTGCCCGCGCGCTTGGGCACGATGTTGACGCTGCCGCCCAGGCTGCCGTCCGGCGGCATGCCGTTGAGCAGGGTGGACGGCCCCTTCAGCACCTCCACCCGCGCCGCCATTTCGGTGGAGCTGCGCTGATTCGGCGCCATGCCGATCAGGCCGTTGAAGGTCATATCGTTGGCCGAGGTGGGGAAGCCGCGGATATTGAATGTTTCTTTGACGGACCGTTTGCTAGCCACAAAGACCGAGGCGTCGGCGGCACCGATCAATGTGCCAATATCCCGCGCTTGCTGGTTTTCGACATAGTCCTCGGTGTAGCTGATGGTGCTGAACGGCGTGTCCATCACGTCCAGATTGCCCAGCACGCCCACCCGGCTATCGGTGGCCAGCTGGCCGCCGGCGTAGACGCGGCGGCCTTGCACCACCACCGGCTCCAGCCGTTCCGGCGCGCCGCCGCTGGCCTGGGCCGGCGCCTTGTCCGCCGCCAGCGCCGCCGGCGCCAAGCTCAGGCCGGCGCCGCCAAAGCCCGCCATCAGGGCCAGATGGATGGCGACGCGCAGCGTATTCAGGGGGAAGGCGGATTGCGGCGCGAGTCGGCGTGTGCTTGATATGGGGGAGGCCGACCGTTTCTGACTCAACATCCAGATTCCTTTCTACGTGAGGAGATTGTTTCACTTCACTATGTATTCCGAAGCAAAGTGCCAAACCCTCAAATAGAAATGAAAATCATTTTTGATAGCACATCGTCAAGCCACCCGCGCCGCATCCGGTTTAGAGCCGCTAACAAAACCGCGCAGCGTACCTGAGCCAAGGCGCGCCGACGCAGAAAACGAAGTTTCTGCGAAGCTACAGTACAAGTCGTACGACAAGGAGGCGCAACGCAGGATCAGGGGTTTTGTTAGAACCTGTTTACGATCTGCTGCGCGTCGGCAATACGGCGTTGAAACCGAGCGCAAAATGCTCATGTACCATTTGTACATTCCACTTTTTCGCCCGTTTTCGCCTTGTCTCGCCTTAGCTCGCGAGATCGTAAACACGTTCTTAGCGGGTCTTAACTACGATAACCCTTGATCACCTCATCCCCAATCCGGTTCAGGCAACTCAGGCTGGCGGTGCACAGATACCAGGTTTCGGCATCGGCGAAGATCACCTTGCCCTTGCGCCAGGCCTTGGTCTGCCGCAGCAGCGGGTTGTCCAGCGTTTTCAGGTTCAGGGCCGGCCGCCGCTCCATCACCGCGGTGCGGTCTATCACGTACAAGATGTCCGGGTCCGCCTGCTGGATGAATTCATTGGAGATGGGCTGGCCGTGCAGGCCGCTATTGGTCTCATTGCTGGCCGGCTTCACGCCCAGGGTGTCGAAGATGTAGCCGTAGCGCGAGCGCACGCCGTAGGAGGTGAAAGCGCCGTTGTTGTGCAGCACGATCAAGGCCTTTTCCGGGCGGCCGGCGGTCACCTCGCGCACCTGCTTGATCTTGGCGTCGATCTCGCCGGCTTTCTCGCGCGCCAGCGCCTCCTTGCCCAAAATCCGGCCCAGGGTCAGCAAATGCTCCTTGGCCGTGTCCAGGGTATGGCCGGGGCGGTTGTTGAGGTCGATGTCGTAATGCAGCGTCGGCGCGATGCGGCTCAGCTCCGGATAGCTTTGCGCCTGCAGCGGGGAGATCAGGATCAGGTCCGGCTTGAGCGCGTGCAGCCGTTCCAGATTGGGCTGGATGGTGGTGCCCACGTCCACCACCTTGGGGTCCTGCTCGTACTTCTTCAGGAAGCCGGCCACATAGTCCTTGGAGATGCCCGCCACCGGCGCGCCCAGCTGGTCCAGCGCGTCCAGCTCGCTCATGTCAAAGGCCACCACCCGCTCCGGCCGCTTGTTGATCTGGGTGGTGCCCAGCTCATGCTTGACGGTGACCGGGGCGTAGGCGGCCTGGGCCGCCGGCGCGGCGGCGGTGGATTGAGCCTGCCGGGCGTCGCAGCCCAGCAAGCCGCCGGCCACGGCCAGCGCCAGCAGGGCCGCGCGCGCGCGCGGCTGCTTATGAATGCTCATACGGTTTCTCCAGAGGGTGAGGGATTGAAGTAATTGCAGACGAAGCCGCGCTCGCTGGGCAGGATGTCCACGGCCAGGCCGTAGAGATCGCGCAGCCGCGCCTGGGTGACCACCTCGGCCACCGGGCCGCAGCCATGCACCGCGCCCGCCTTCATCGCGACGATGTGGTCCGAGTAATTGGCGGCGAAATTGATGTCGTGCACCACCAGGATCACGGTGCGGCCTTGTTCCGCGCTCAGCCGGCGTATCGCCTGCATGATGCGCACCGCGTGTTTCATGTCCAGGTTGTTGAGCGGCTCGTCCAACAGCAGGTAGTCGGACTGCTGGGCGATGCTCATCGCCAGAAAAGCCATCTGCCGCTGACCGCCGCTGAGCTCGTCCAGATAGCGGGCGCGCAGCGGCTGCAGGCCCAGGAAGGCCAGCGCCTCGTCCACCGCGCGGCGGTCGTCCCGGCTCAGCAGGCCCTGGCTGTAAGGGAAGCGGCCGAACCCCACCAGCTCCTCCACCGTCAGGCGCAGGCCGATATTGGGGTGCTGGCGCAGCGTGGCCACGCGCTTGGCGTAGCTGCGCAGCGGAATCCGCTCTATCTCCTCGCCGTCCATCAGGATGCGGCCGGCGCTGGGCTTCAGCAGCCGGGCGATGGACATCAGCAGCGTGCTCTTGCCGGCGCCGTTGGGACCGATCAGCGAGGTGACTTGCCGGGAGGGAAAGCTGAGATTGACGTCGCGCAGCACTTGTTTGTCGCCGTAGGCTTTGTAGACGCGCTCAAGCGTGATCATGCATGTCCTCTGCTGCGCACCATCAGCGCCAGGAAATAAGCGCCGCATACCAGGTTGACCAGAATGCTGACGGTGGTTTTGTAATTGAACAGCTGCTCCACCAGGAGTTGGGCAGCAATGAAGATGGCGATGGCGACGGCGCAGGCCAGCGGCAGCGTGACCCGATGCCGGAAGGTGCGCGCCAGCGCGTAAGTGATGTTGGCGACGAAGACGCCCATGAAGGCGGTGGGCCCCACCAGGCTGGTGGACACCGCCGCCAGCACCGCGATCAGCGCCAGCTGCATGCGCACATTGCCGGGGTAGTCCACGCCCAGGGAAATGGCCTGTTCGCGTCCCAGCAGCAGCACGTCCAGCACCGCCAACCGCCGGCATACCGTCCAGGCCGCGGCCGCGGTCAGCAACGCGGCGAACAGCAGCGCCCCGGGCTGAACCCGGTTGAAGGAGGCGTAGCTGAAGCCCTGCAGGATGGCGAATTCGCCCGGGCTGGTCTTGAGCTGGATGAACTGGGTGAAAGTGCCCAGCACCATGGTCAGCACCAGGCCGCTCAACAGCAGCAGATAGAGATCGTTGCGCTCCTTGCGGAACAGCGCGCGGTGCAAGGCCCAGGAATAGGCCAGCATCACCGCGATGGACAGCAGCACGTTGCCGTGGCGGCCCAGCAGCGCCAGGCTTTGCGCGCCCAGCAGCAATACCAGCAGCGCCTGCAGCAATAGGTAGATCGCCTCGTAACCCATGATGGCCGGGGTCAGGATGCGGTTGCCGGTCAACGTCTGGAAGGTCAGCGCGGACACAGCGATGCAGACGCCGGCCACCCCCATCGCCGCCAGGCGGATCAGCCGATTGGGAATCACGTAATCGAAATCCAGGCCGGAGCCCAGCAGCAGGAACAGCAGCGCCAGCGCCGCCGCCAGCGCCCAGACGCCGCGGCGGATCAGGGCGTCCCTCATTTGTGCTTCCATAGAATCATCATCAGGAACAGGACGCCGCCCACGCTGCCCGCGGTCAGGCCGATGGGCACTTCAAACGGGTAGATCAGCAGGCGGCCGATGATGTCGCAAACCAACATCAACAAGGCGCCGCAGGCGGCGACGATGGGCAGCGTGCGCTGCAGGTTCTCGCCCCAGCGCAGCGCCACCAGATTGGGAATGACCAGGCCGACAAAGGGAATCGCGCCCACGGTGATGACGGTGGCGGCCACCGTCACCGCCACCAGCACCAGGCCCAGCGCCGCGGTGGCCGCATAGCTCAGGCCCAGGCTGGCCGCCATCTCCTCGCCCATGCCCAGCACGGTGAAGCGGTGGGCGTAGCAATACGCCAGCGCGACGATGGGCAGGATCAGGTAGACGATCTCGTAATTGCCTTCGACGATCTTGGAAAAATCGCCCAGCAGCCAGCCCTGCATGCTTTGCAGGATGTTGTGGCGGTAGGCGTAGAACTCGGCCACCGCGCTGAGCACGCTGCCGTACATCAGCCCTATCACCGGCACCAGTACGGTGTTCTTGAACTGGATGCGGCGGATGATGGCGATGAAGACCAGGCTGGAGGCGAAACAGAAAGCCAGCGCGAACAACATCCGCCCCAGGTTGCCGGCCTCCGGGACCAGGCTCAGCCCCACCAGAATGCCCAGCTTGGCCGCGTCCAGCCCGCCGGAGGTGGCCGGCTCCACAAAACGGTTACGCACGATCTGCTGCAGGATCACCCCGCACACCGACAGCCCCACCCCCACCAGCAGCAACGCCGCCAAGCGCGGCAGCCGGCTGGCGGTGAGGGTCAGCCAGCTGTCGTCGGACAGGGCCAGCGGCCCGGTCCAGGCCATCTGCTTGGCCCCCACCATCAGGGACAGGCCGCTGCAGGCCAACAGCAGCAGCGGCAAGGCGAGTCGTTTCAAGACAGGGCCTCTGCCGCCGGCGCCGCGGTAATGCGCCAGCCCTTGGCGCTTCTGCGCTGCTCCAGGAAGTGGGCGTAGAGGCCGGCGCGCGCGCTCAGCTCGGCATGGCTGCCTTGCTCGCGCACCTTGCCGTCCTCCAGCACCACGATCTGGTCCGCCATCTCCACCGTGGACAGCTGGTGGGCGATGACGATCAGGGTGCGCTTGCCGCGCAGCCGCGCCAGCGCCTCGGCGATGGCGGCCTGGTTCTCGGTATCCAGCGCCGCCGTGGCCTCGTCCACCAGCAGGATGGGCGCGTCCTTGATCAGCGCCCGCGCAATGGAAATGCGCTGGCGCTCGCCGCCGGACAAGCGCGCGCCGCCCTCGCCCACCGGGGTGTCCAGGCCCTGCGGCAGGCGCTCGATGATTTCCTCCACGCCGGCCAGCTTGGCCGCCGCCAACACTTCGGCGTCGCTGGCGTCCGGCTTGCCGATGCGGATGTTGTCGCCAATGCTGCCCTGGAACAGATAAGCGTCCTGGAAGATCTGGCTGATCTGGCCGGCCAGCCGTTCGCTGGACAGATCGCGGACATCCACGCCGCCCACTTTCACCTCGCCCTGGTCCACATCGAAGAAGCGGGCGATCAGGCGCAACACCGTGGTTTTGCCGGAACCGGACGCGCCCACCAGCGCGGTCATGCTGCCCGGCGCTATGCGCAGGCTGAGTTCGTTCAGCACTTGCACCTGTTCCGGCCCGTAGCGGAAGCCCACCCGGTGCAACTCCACCGAGGCGTCCGCCGGTTCGCCGGAACGGACCGGCTCGGCCATGGGCTCCACCTCGAACAGCTTGGCCACCGCCTGCAGCTGGCCGCGCGCGCCGCGCAGCACCTCGCTATAGCCGGCCACGTCCAGCAGCGGATCGATGAAGCGGCTCATCAGCATCAGCGCCACCAGCGCCGGAATCACCGTGGCCGGGCTCAGACCCAGGCCGGCATGGTCGCTCAGCCACAGCGCGGCCACCAACAGCAGCGCGGCGAAGCTGGCCTGCACCGCCCAGACATTGAGCACCGAGGATAAGGCCGACAGCCGGATCAAGCGCCGGCCGGAGCGCTGCTGCTGGGCAATGGCCTGCTCCAGGAAACGCGTGCCGCCGCTTTCGCCGTTGAAGGCGCGCAGCACCGATTGCGCCTGCGCGAACTCCACCATGCGCTGGCTGCTCTGGCCGGCGTGCTGCTGATAGGCCTGGTCCGCGCGCTGGCTCAGCCGCGCGGTCAGCCCAAACACCAGCAGCAGGCAAGGCAGGCTGGCCAGCCCCACCCAGCCCATCAACGGATTGACGGCGAACAGCGCGCCCAGCACCACCACCGGCGTCACCACGCCGACAAACAACGGGGTGAACACATGAGCCGGCAGCTGGGCCATTTCCATCATGCCCTGGGTGGCGATGTGGTTGAGCCGGGCGGTATTGCCAGCGCTGAACCAGCCCACCGGCAGGCCGCCGACATGCTCGGCCAAACGGTGGCGTCCGCCTTGCAGCACGGCGATGCCCACCGCGATGCCGGCTTTCTCCACCTTGCGCCGCAAGCCCCAGCACAGCGCCACGCCCAGCGCCTGCGCCGCCAGCCACATGCCGGCCGCGCGCGCCTCGCCGGCCAGCAGATGGCTGAGCACCGGCGCCAGCATCACGATGGTCACGCCGCACAGCAGGCTGTAGATCAAGGCCAGCCACGCGTAGCGGCGCAATTTGACCGCGTCCTCCCCCAGCAGCCGAATAAAAGTCTTCAACATTGCGGCACCCATCCTTCCTGTTCTGCTTCCCCGGCCTTGCCGTAATGACCCTGCGCCCACAGCCGCGCATAGCAGCCGCCCTGTTCCAGCAACTCATGGTGGCGGCCGCGCTCGATCAGCCGGCCCTGGTCCACCACCAGGATCTGGTCCGCCTGCATCACCGTGTCCAGCCGATGCGCGATCACCACCAGGGTGCGGCCGCGGGCGAAGGCGGACAGCGCCTGCTGCAGCTTGACCTCGTTTTCCGCGTCGGCCGCCGCCGTCGCCTCGTCCAGCACCAGCACCGGCGGGTCCAGCAACACCGCTCGGGCGATGCTCAGCCGCTGGGCCTCGCCGCCGGAGAACTGCACGTCCTCGCCTATCACCGCGTCGTAGCCGCGCGGCAGTTCGAGAATGCGCTCATGGATATTGGCCATGCGCGCGGCGGCCTCGATTTCCGCCTGGCTGGCGGAAGGCCGGCCCAGCGCGATGTTGTCGCGCACGCTGGCGTGAATCAGCCTCACGTCCTGCAGCACGAAGCCGATGCGCCGATACAGCTCCGCGCTGTCCAGCTGCCGCAGATCCACGCCGCCCAGAGTGATGCGCCCGGCGCTGGGGTCGAAGAAGCGCAGCAGCAGCCGCGCCAGCGTGGACTTGCCGGCGCCGGAGGGGCCGACGATGGCCGTCACCGTGCCCGGGGCCAGCGTGAAGTCGATGCCGGACAGCACCGGCTCCTGCTCGGCATAGCCGTAGCTCAGCCCTTCCACGCGGATTTCGGCGTCGGCCGGCCGCGCCGCGCCGGCGGCGGTTTCCAGCACCGGCGTCTGCAGCAGCGCGTGCACACGCTGGGCCGCGCCGGTGGCGTGGTTCAAATCATGAGTGATGTAGCTCAGCATCAACAGCGGCGAGCTCAGCCCCGGCGCCACCAGGGCGAAGGGCAGCACGTCCACCGGGGCGATCCAGCCCAGGCCCACCATCAGCGCGCCGAAAGCCAGCACCACGCCCAGCACCGACACCGGCGCGATGATGGCGTTGGCGTTGGCCATGGAGCTGACCAGCGGCCGGGTGAAATCGGTGAAGGCGCTGGCGAAGGCGTCTATCGCCGCGCGGTAGCTGCCGTGCGCCTTGTGCTGCGCGCCAAAGGCCTTGACCACCGGAATGCCGTTGACGAACTCCACCACCGCGTTGTTGATGCGCGCCATGCCCGCGCCAAAGCTCTCCATATTGGCCGCGCTGGCCTGGTGCGCCCGCGCGAAGAACAGGAAGAACAGCGGAAACGGCAGCAGCGAGGCGATGGCCATGCGCCAATCCATCGCGAACAGATAGACGATGGACGCCAGCACCGCGCCCACGCTGCGTCCCAGCGTGGTGTAGAAATGGGCGGTCAGGCTGTGCAGGGTGCCGATATCGTCGTGCATCGCCTGCTTGACCTCGCCCGAGGCGCGGCTGGTGAACCAGCCCAGCGGCACCTTGGCCAGCCGGCGGGTAATCGCCAGGCGCAGCAGGCCGGTGATGCGGTTGTCCGCCAGATGGGCCACCACATCGCCGGCCAGGATCAGCGTCATGCCGGCGAACAGGCAAAGCAGGCTCAGGCCCACCACCCGCCACAAGACATCGCCGCTCAAGGCGGCCGCGCCCTGGCCCAGCGCCAGCTGCGCGATATGGGCGACGCCGGCCAGCGGCGCCAAGCTCAGCATGGCGCCCAGGCCCGCCAGCAGGCCGGCGGCGATCAGCCGGCCGCGTATCGGCGCCAGCACACGGGCGATAGGCCCGGCGGCGGCCTCTCCCAAAACCTCTTCCTCAACACTCATGACAACTCCTCTACGACACGAATTAATGAATGCGGCTTGCAGCCACCCTGCCCCAGTCCGGCCTCCACGCTGCGGCGGCAAGCCTGCAGGCCGAGCGCGACGTATTTCTCCACCGACGACACCGACACCTGCAGCTCCGCGGCGATATCGCCGTAGCTCATGCCGTTGAGCCGGGACAAGAGCAGGGCCTGGCGCACCTTGAACGACTTGCCCATCAGCGCCAGGTCCACCCCCTTGATCTCCTCCTTCAACAGCGCGCGCGCCTCTTCCGACTGCGCGCGCGGCTCCGGCTGCAAGGCCTGGCTTTCCAGATAGCGGGCCTCCAGCCGGCGGCGGCGCAGCAGATCGATCACCTTGCCTTTGGCGATCTGCGCCAAATGACAACGCGATTCTTCCGCCGGCGGAATCCGCCCTTTCTGGATGAGGTGCAGGTAAATGTCGTGAGCCAGCTCCGTCGCATCGTTCGGATTGCCCAACTTGCGCTGCAACAAGCCGCACAGCCAGCCGTGGTGATCCAGGTACAAGCTCCGCAATTGCGACTGAAAAGTGATCGGGCCATTGTCCACGCCCCTCTCCTTTTCACTTGTATTTGCAAATGATAATCATTTTTATTATTATCACCGACATTGTCAATACGTCATACCTAAAGCAAACACACAATGTCCTTTGCATTAATTATGCCGAAAAGCCAGTTTACGAACGCCAGGCATGACGTATAAGCGCCCTATTAGCCTGATGGACCCGTAAGAACCTGTTCAAAGTCTCGCGAGCAAGAGCGAGACAAGGCGTTGCGGCTGAGAAAGCGGAATGTACAAGCGGTACATGAGCATTTCGAAGTTGTTTTCAACGCCGTATCGCCGCAGCGCAGCAGACTTTGAACAGGTTCTGAAAAACGGCCGGAATCCCGCGCCTCCCATGCCGTAGACATCTCATCGCAAGAACCCGCCGCACCCATTCCCAGGGCCGTCATCCCCCGACGACGCGTCCTGTTGACTGGCGACCGTCAAATGCCTCCCGTCGCCGCCCATAAAGATTATTGGCTGTTGAATTTCAGAAGGAGACCACTCTTGTCGCACCCCCACCCCGACATCCCGTCGCAGCGCCTGTCCCTGAGCCTTCACGAAGAACAATGCTGGCTATTGCAGCAGCAACACCCGGAACGCCTGAGCCGCCGCGTTGACGCCTGGCGGCTGGACGAACAGACCGATCTCGCGCTGCTGACCCTGGCGCTGCAACAGCTAATCCAGGCCCGGCCGGAGCTGAACGCCCGTTACGCGTTCAGCGACGACGGCGATCTGTGCAAATCCCATGTGGCCGGCTGGCACCCTTGCATCGCCTTCCCCCGCATCAAGGAAGCCGAACTGGCCGAGCGCCTGCTCGCGCTGCGCGCGGCGCCGTGGGACGCGGCGACGCAGCCGCCGTTCCAGGCCCTGATCATCCATACCGAGCACAGCGCCGTGCTGGCGCTGAGCCTGCACCCCATTCTGGAACCGGCCCAGCCGTTCAACGCTTTGGCTGACGCGCTGGCCCAGAGCTATCAGCAACTGGACGCCGCGCGCCGCCCGCTGACGCTGACGCCACTGCCCTTGCAGGCCGGCGAAACCGGCTACCACCCGCCGGCGGCGGCCCAGCCCGCGGTCGACGGCCAAGACGCGATCGCCGCCACCATCCTGGCCGAACTGCGCGCGGTGCTGGCCGAGCCCGGCATGAGGCCGGACGACAACTTCTTCGATTTCGGCGGCCATTCGCTGCTGGCCACCCGCATCATCGGCACGCTGCAAAGCAAGCACGGCATCCAGATCCGCTTCAACGACTTCTTCGAAGCGCCCACCGCCGCCGCGCTGGCCGCGCGCGCCACCGTCAGCGAACAAGGCCGCCAGGCCGCGCCGTCCGCCGAAGTGCGGCAAGCGCCGCTGGCGCTGGCGCAAGCCTCGCTGTGGCGCGCCTACGCCGCCTACGACTTCGGCACCATCTTCAACCTGCCCTTCGCGCTGGACTTCCTCGATCCGGTGGACGAAAACCTGTTCCGCCTGGCCTTCAGCGACTTGCTGGAACGCCACGCCAGCCTGCGCACCACCTTCCATGAACAAGACGGCGCCGCGCTGCAGCGCATCGTGCCGCTGGCGGAAACCGGCGGCTACAAATGGTTCTGGAGCAGCGCGGAGAGCGAGGGGCTGACGCTGGCGGACGAAGCCGCCCATCGCTTCGACCTGGGCCGCGAGCTGCCGCTGCGGATACGCTTCCTGCGCCACCCGGCCACCGGCCGCCAAACCCTGTCCTTCCTGGTGCATCACATGGCGATCGACGAATGGTCGCTCAATGTGATGATGGACGAGCTGGCGCTGGCCTATCTCGCCCGCGCCGCCGGCCAGGCGCCGCAATGGGCCGCCCCGGCGCCCTCCTTCCACGCTTTCGCGCTGGAGCAGCAGCGCCAGGGCGTCAACCCGCGCCACATGGATTACTGGACCGCCATGCTGCGCGGCGCCACGCCGGGCCTACAACTGCCGGACCCGGCCGCGCCGGCCGCCGCGCCCGCCCAGGCCGCCGGCTTCAAGGCCAAATGGCTGGAGTTCAAGCCCGAGCCGGGCACGCAGGAAGCGATCACCGCCTTCGCCAAGCGTCACGATTCCTCATTGTTCAGCGTGGTCTACACCGCCATCGCGCTGGCGCTGCATAAGCTGGGCGATCTGCCGGAAATCGTGATCGGCACCTCGTCCTCCGGCCGCACCGACGCGGCGTATTTCGACACCGTCGGCTACTTCACCACCATGGTGGCGCACCGAGTGCGTTTCGACCGCCGGCAGTCGCTGGGCAGCCTGCTCAAGGACGTGACCCTGACCATCAACGACTCCATGGCCTACGCCGACATTCCGCTAGAACTGGTGCAAAACGCGCTGGGCATGACGCCGGCGGACGGCCTGCTGTTCGACGTCTACGTCCAGGTCCACGCCAACAACGCGCTCAACGGCGCGCTGCCGGCCCCGGACGGCGGCGAGATCCGCTACCGTCAGATCGACCCGGACAAGAGCGAATCCATGTTCGGCCTGCAGTTCGAGATCATGGAAGACGCGCACGACGGCTCGCTGCGCCTGGTCATCACCTACCGCGCGGAGCGCTACTCCGCCGCCCAGCTCGAGGCCATCTGCGCCACGCTGCACCGCTTGTTCGCGCTGCTGAGCGCGGGCGACGCCAGCGAGCGGAGGCTGGAAGAGCTGCTGGGCTAAGGCCTATTCCATGCCCGCTGCGCGTCGGTGATACGGCGCGCAAAACCTTGACGCCCCCGCCCTCAAACGAGAGCGGGGGCGTCAATTCCATTCGGTCTCAGAGCCAGTTTTCGATCTTTCTTTAAGTGCATTGAAACCTAGCTTGGTACACAGGAAGTCACATATCCGACGCACCCCGGGTCCCTTCAAGCCTGCCGTCGGGTGGCAGGCCCGAGGTTTTAAGCGGCTGCTTGTTCGAGCAGCGCGACGTTAGCGCGCTGCGAGTTCAGCCGCGCCTCGGGCCTGACGGGACCCGGCGGGAAGCCGTAGGCCAGGCTTGCAGGGTGGCCTTTAGGGGTGGAGGGGATATTTGGCCAAGCAAATATCTCCTCCCTGCTCGCCGGGCGGAACCGGCCCTAAACCATCATCCGCGCAGCGGATTCAAAACCAGCTCGCCAGAAACAACCTACCCCTGCGGCAGCCCATAATGCTGGAACGCCGAACGCTGCGGCAGGCGATAACGCGGCTGACCCAGCAACTGATTGATGATGGCCGCGTTGCGGATCGGGCCTATGCCCAGGTCCGGCGAACCCACCCCGTGCTGGAAAATCTCCGCGTTCTGCACAAACACCCGGCCCGGCCCCTGATCGCGGCGGCGCGCGGTGAAATCCTCCTCCACGATGCAATCGCCCTGCGCGTCCACCGCCAGCACCGTCTCCTTCAGCCGCTCGAACCACTGCGGCCAGGCGTGGGCGTAGCCGGTGGCGGCGACGATGGCATCGGTCTCCAGCTGGCAACGCTGGCCCAGCTGCCGGTGATGGCAAGTCATGCGCAGCGCGCCGTCCGCGCCCAGTTCCTCCAGCGCCTCCACATCGCAATTGGAATACAGCTTCAGGCCCGGATCGCGGCCGCCTATCGAGCGCTCGTAGAGCAGATCGAAGATATCGCCGATGGTGGAGAAGCTGATGCCCTTGTACAGCAGGCCCTGGCCGGCCACCACCTCGCGGCGCTTCTCGCGCGGGATACTGTGGAAGTACTGCATGTAAGCCGGGGTGAAGCACTCCTGCCCCAGCTTGGAAAACTCCATCGGGTGGAAGCCCGGCGCGCGCGTGATCCACTGGATGGACGCCCCGGCCGCCACCTGCTCCGGACTCAGCTCGCGGAACAGCGCCAGCACGCACTCCGCCGCGCTCTGGCCGGAGCCGATCACGGTGACGCGCCGGCATTGCGACAAAGCCTGCTGATTGGGGATGAATTGGGCGGAATGGATCACCCGCGGATGGCGGCTGGCGCGCGCCCACGCCGGTAGCCATGGCGAAGTGCCCACCCCCACCACCAGATCGCGGCCGGCATAGCGGCGCATCCCGCCCGACGCCGACTCGCTGTCCACCACGAAACGCCCCGCGCCCGCGTCGTAAGTCACGTCCCGCACCTCCTCGCCAAAACGGCAGGCCGGCAGCTGCTGCGCGGCCCAGCGGCAGTAATCGTCGTATTCAATGCGCGGCACCAGGGTGTTGTCGTAGTAGTAGAACTGGTAAAGCCTGTCGTGCTGATGCAGATAGTTCAGATAGCTGAGCGGATGCGTGGGGTCCGCCAGCGTGACCAGATCGGCCAGGAACGGCACTTGCAGCGTGGTGCCCGGCAACAGCAAACCCTCATGCCAGCGAAACGCCGGCTTGCGCTCCAGAAACACCCCTTTGATGTCCGAGTGACGCGACAACAAGGCCGCCAGGCCCAGATTGAACGGCCCGATGCCGACGCCGGCAACATCTACGTTCGCCATTTCCATATGCGAAAAACTCCCAAGGTTCTATCAAAGGTTCTATCGATTGTCCCCGGGGTGGGATCGCCGCCCCGGGGTGAGTTTGATCAGGGCTGGCCAGCCGCCAGCAAACGCTCCACATCCGCCACATTGCGGCAGCGCAGCAGCTGCCCTGGCGACAGCTCCACGGCGAAGGTTTCCCGCAGGCGCGCCGCGATGGCTTTCAGATGCTGGGGCAGCAAGCCCATGCTGCTGAAATCCAGCAACTCATCGGCCAGCTCCTGATAGGAGCGCCCCAGCACGCCCAGATAAATGTCCAGCACCGGACGCCGGTGCCGCGTCGCCGCGGCCGGCGCCTCGGCAACGGCGGGCGCCGCCACGCGCTCCTGAGCCGGGGCATGGGCCGGCGCCTGCAACAGCGCGCGCGCGCCGCGGCGGTCCGGCTTGCCGTTTTGCGACAAGGGCAGTTGCGCCACCTGTAAGAAACGCGTGGGCACATGGGATTGCGGCAGGACGCGGCGCGCGTGCTCGCGCAGATCCGCCGCGCTCGCCTCCACGCCGGGCTTGGCCACGTAGAGCGCGCCTATGCTCAGCTCCCCCTGCCGTTCATCGCCCACATCCACCACCAGCACATGGGCCAGCGCCGGATGCTTGATCAGCTCCATCTCGATGTCCGGCAGCGACACCCGCACCCCGCGCACCTTGACATAGCCATTGACCCGGCTGTCGAACATCATCACCCCGTCCGGCCGGTAACGGCCGCAGTCGCTGCTGCGGAAGGCGCGCGCCTGCTGGCCGGCCTCGTCGCGCACGGTGACGAAGTCGTGCTGGGTCAGCTCGCCGTTTTCCAGATAGCCCAGCGCCAGATTGACGCCGGCGGTGTGAATGCGTCCGGCCACGCCGGCCGGGCAATGCTCGCCGCGCTCGTTCAGCAGCCAATAACGGTTGCCGGGCAGCGGCCGGCCATAGGGCACCTTGGCGCTGTCCTCAGCGACGATGTCGTGCCAGATGCTCCAGATCGTGGTTTCCGTCGGCCCGCCCAAGGACAGCAGCCGCGCCGCCGGCAGAGCAGCGCGCAAATCCGCGATGATGGACGGCTTGATGTAATCCCCGCCCTGGGCCACCAGCCGCAGGCTGTGCAGCCCGCCGTCCTGCCGGCAAGACAGCAACATCTCCAGCATCGCCGGCACCGTGCACCACAGCGTGACGCCGTGCTCGTCCACCAATTGGTTCCAGCGCACCGCGTCCTTCTCCTCGCCCGCCTCCGGCAACACCAGGGTGGCGCCGGCGCTCAGGCTGCCCAGCACGTCGAACACCGACATATCGTGGTGCAGCGGCGTCACCGACATGCACACATCGCGCTGCGTCACCCGCCAATGCTCCAGCGTGGCGCCGATGACATTGGCCGTGGCCCGGTTGCACAGCACCACGCACTTGGGCTTGCCGGTGGTGCCCGAGGTATACAGGTAATACGCCGGCATCTCGCTCAGCGACAGCGCCTGCCAGCCTTCGCGAGCGGCCAGCGGCGCGGCCTCGGCCAGCAATTGCTCCGGCGTGGCCCGCGCATGCTCGGTCGGCAAGGGCTGGGCCGCCACCACCAGGTTTGGCCGGCAGTTGTCCAGCAAATAACGCAGCCGCTCCTCCGGCGACGCCGCGTCTATCGGCACCCAGATCACGCCGTTGAAGGCGCACGCCAGGGTGACGATGGTGTGCTCCGGGCTGCGCGGCAGGCATACCGCCACCACCTGGCCGGCGCCGACGCCGCGCGCCTTCAGCGCCGCCATCGCCCGGGACACCGCCGCGCCCAGCTCGCCGTAGCCTATCCGCCGCTGGCCGCTGATCAGCGCCACCTTGTCGTTGTCCGGGTCGAAGATATGGGCGGCGATGCGGCCGAGGAAATCCTCGCTGCGCGCCTCGGCTTCCATGCTGTTCAGCCGGTAATGGCCGTAATCCAGCACCCGCCCGGCCGGCGCCTCGAACACGCCGCTGTCCACCACCTGCTCGATGGCCCGCTCCAGCGCGCTCAGCACCGCGCCCACCAGCGCCGGTTCCAGCGCGTCGCGGGCGTAGTCGATGTCAAACACCAGCGCGCCGTCCGCCCGCGCGGAAAAACGCAGATCCATCGCCACCTGCGGCGTCTGGGTCAGTCCGCCGATCTGGCGCATGGCGCCGTCCGCCGCTGTTGGCCACGACAAGCCATTGGTCACCACCACCGGCAGCGCCGGGCCGGGGCCATGGCTCTCAAACAGCATCCGCGCCAGGTCCACGCCGGAGAAGGCCAGGTGCTGCAAGCCCTCCATCACATCCGCCTGCAAGCGGCGGCCGCGCTCCGCCAGGCTGTCCAGCCCCGCCGGCCACGTCACCGCGATGAAACTGGAACGGTTGGAGAAACCGCCAGACGGCAACGGCGCCACCGGCACCGCCACGCACAAGCCGCCCTCGTCCAGCCAGTGCGACAACACCTCCAACACCAGCGCCATCACCGTGGTGTTCTTGAAAAAGCGTTGGCCGTTGCCCAGCTTGCCCAGCCGCTCGAAACGCTCCGCGCTCACCGTCAGGCTTTGCCGTTCATAGCGCGCCACGCCCAATTGATCCAAGGGCTTGCGCCAAGGCAGCCGCGGCGCGCCGCCGCAATCGGCCAGCTTGTTTTTCCAATACAGCGCATCCGCCTTGCGCGCCTCAGCGGACACCTCGGCCGCCGCCGTGGCGGCCGGCCTGCTCGGCTCCGCCACGCCCTGAAACAGCTCCAGCATCAGCGCAGCGATGGAACGGCCGTCAACAATCAAGGCATCGAAACGCACGAACACCGTCAAGCTCTCGTCCGGCAGCAGGAACAGCGTCAGCTCCCACGGCGCGTGCTCCAGATCAAACAGCGCGTGGGCGTAATCCTCGCGCGCCGCCGCCACCCGCTCCTGGGCCGCCGACGACGACAAGGCGCGCAAATCCACCTCCCGCAGATTCACCCGCGGCTGCGCGCGGACCCGCTGCCGCAAGCGCGCGACGTCGATCACCGTGCGCAGGCAATCATGACGCCTCACCATCTCGCCCAGCCGGGCGCGCAGCAACGCCGGGTCCATCGTCCCGTGGTATTCGCGGAACTCCTGCATCGCCACCCCGCCCAGCGGCAGCTGCGCGGTGCGGCCCAGCAGGTAAGCCTGCTGCAACACCGACAGCGGCGTTTCCGCCTCCGGCTGCGCCAGCGGGCGCTCCAGCGCGGCCGGGTCCGCCGCCACGGCGGTGGCCAGGGCCACGAAATCGTTGAATAGCTGCGTGATCCAGTCTTGCGGCAAGGCGTCCAGGCGGATGTCCCAATTGATCAATACCCCGCCGTCCGCGCTGACAATCTGCGCGTCCAAGGCCACCTGCGGCCCCTGCGAAATCACCCAGTTCATCGCGCCGAAGGCGCGCCGCACCCGCTCCGAGAACAACTCGCCGCCCGGCATATCCAGCGCCGCGGTAAACACCACCGGCGCGATCTGCGGCGAACGGTGATGGCGGGACAGATCCCGCATCAGGTTCACGCCCGGATAAGCGCAATGGCCGGCGCGCTCCAGCAACTGCGCGGCCAGGTTTCGGCACAGCGCGCCCAAAGTCGGCGCCGCGTCCAAATCCACATCCAGCAACACCAGGTTGGCGAATTCCCCGATGATGCGCTCCGCGCCCTCCAACAGCGGCGGCCGCCAGAACACCGGCACATTCAGCCGGAAGCGCCTGTCCCCAGTGGCCGCGCCCAAGGCCTGGGCGAACACGCCCAGCATCAGGCCGGACAGCGTCAGCCGCTGCGCCTTGGCCAGCCGCCGCAAAGCCTGGCGCTGCTCCGGCGCCAGCCAGGCGCACAAGCGCTGGCTGGACGCTACGCCCGCCGGACCCTGCCGGCGCGGCAAGGACGGCGCCGGCGCAATCTTGGGCAGTTGCTCGCGCCACCAATCGCGGTCCCGCTCCCGGGCCGCCTTGAGCCAGGGCTCGTCCCGCGCCCGGTCGCACCACTCAAAGAAGGACGGCGTGGGCGGCAGCTCCGCGTCCGGGGATTCGTAAAACAGCGCCAAATCCTCCATCAGCAGGCGGAAGCTGGACGGATCGACGGCGATCATGTCCGCGTCCACATGCAGCCGGCTATCGCCCGCGCCAAACAGGCTGATGGAAAAACGAACGGCTTGACCGGTTGCCAGGTCAAGCCGTTGATGAGTCCACTGCTGGCGCTTGGCTTCCAGGCGCTGCGCCAGCACCTCGCCCTCCAGGGCGGTGAAATCCTCCACCTCCAGATGAGGCGCCTTGTCCGCCGCCGCCAGCGCCTGCATCCCATCCGCCGTCACGCAGGCGCGCAGCATGGCGTGCTCGCGGCCCAGCCGCCCCAGCGCGGCCACCAAGCGCGGCAGCTCGATGGCCTGGCCGTCGAACTCCGCATACAAATGCGCAGAGACGCCGCCCAGATCGGAATGATCGCCCCGGCCCATCCAGCAGGCCGCCTGCATTGAAGTCAGCTCTCTCATTGCGCACCCATGAAAATTGACAAATGGATTTCTTGCATTTCTTCCATCTCCATATGGCATCTCTAAATGCGAATGATTATAATTTACATAATTAGCGCTATGCAATGATTCAGGTGAAATCAACATGACGAATGAAAAACACGCCCAAACAATGCAAACGGAAGCGGCCAGCCCGCGCCAATGGCTGCATGGCCGGCTGCGGCAACTGCTGGCGGAAGACGGGGTGCTGAACCCCACGGAAAACCTGATGTATTACGGCCTGGATTCCCTGCGCCTAATGACGCTGGCCGCGGAACTCAACGCCCGCGGCATCCCGGTGCGCACGGAAGAACTGAGCCGCTCCCCCACGCTGGCGGACTGGGAAGCGCTGCTGGACGCGCGGCAAACCGCCGCCTGAAGCACGGCAAGCGCGGCGAAAGGCTGTTCACGTTCTTGGCCCGCTTTTTGAACTTGTCTGCCAGGCACCGCGCATCCGATGCGCGCTGGGCCCTTCACGCCCGCCGGGCAGCCCCGGCAATGAAAACCACCATCCGCAAAAACAGGCAACAACCGGGCGCCAAGCCACGCCCGACCAACAAGGAAAAACACCCGGCAATACCCACTCCAACCCACTGAGAAACCACGGAGCCACCACCCATGTCGCTGTCCCCACTTGACCAAAACCGTATCGAATCTTTTTGGCATTACTGCTTGCAGCACCAATATTTCAATCTCGCTTATCCAGAGTCAGCCGACTTCGACTACGCCCCCTTGCACCGCTTCCTGCGCTTCTCCATCAACAACTGCGGCGACTGGAACGAAAGCAGCAACTACCTGCTGAATTCCTTCGACTTCGAACGCGAAGTCATGCACTTCTTCGCCGAACTATTCCACATCCCCTTTGATGAAAGCTGGGGCTACGTCACCAACGGCGGCACCGAAGGCAATATGTTCGGCTGCTACCTCGCCCGCGAACTCTTCCCCGACGCCACGCTGTACTACTCCAAGGACAGCCACTACTCCGTGGCCAAGATCATCAAGCTGCTGCGCATCAAATCCCGCGCGGTGGACTCCCTGCCCAGCGGCGAAATCGACTACGACGACCTGGTGGCCAAAATCCAGCAAGATCAGGAACGCCACCCCATCGTCTTCGTCAATGTCGGCACCACCATGAAAGGCGCCGTGGACGACATCGGCGTCATCCAGCACAAGCTGGCTGAGGCCGGCATCCCGCGGCAGGATTACTACCTGCACGCCGACGCCGCGCTCAGCGGCATGATCCTGCCCTTCGTCGACGCCCCGCAGCCCTACTCCTTCGCCGACGGCATCGACTCCATCAGCGTGTCCGGCCACAAGATGATAGGTTCGCCGATGCCATGCGGCATCGTGCTGGCCAAGCGCAGCAATGTGTCGCGCATCTCCGTGGAAATCGACTACATCTCCGCCAAGGACCAGACCATCAGCGGCTCCCGCAACGGCCACACCCCCATGATGTTGTGGGCCGCCATCAAGAGCCGGCCGCTGGCGGAATGGCGCCGCAAAGTGCGCCACTGCCTGGACATGGCCCAATACGCGATAGACCGCCTCCAGGCCGCCGGCATCCAGGCTTGGCGCTGCAAGAACTCCATCACCGTGGTCTTCCCCAGCCCGTCCGAGCCGGTATGCGACAAACACGGCCTGGCCCGATCCGGCGGCACCGCCCACCTGATCACCACGCCCCACCACCACGACAGCCAGCGGCTGGACCGCCTGCTGGACGACATCGTCCAGGACCTGGGCGCGGTGACGGCCCCGGCCGGCGCCACCATGAGCGCGGCCTAAACCCCGCATAGCGCCGCCGCGGCGCAGCAAAGCGGAAAGCCGCCCACAATGGGCGGCTTTCCGCTGTAACGCCTCCGCCGTATCGCCGAAGCGCGGCAGATTTTGAACAAATGCTTACTCCGCCTCCAGCAACACCGCCTCCACCTCCCGCTGACACATCACTCGGCCCGCCGGCGACGCGGCCAGATCCGCCAGCCGCAGCCGGCACGCCCCCTGCGCATTGCTGATGCAGCCCACCTCCTGGGCGGAAACCGGCTCCAACTGGCAGCGGGCCGCCGGGCCGGCCGGCATGCGGATCACCACCCGCTGCAAGCTCGGCGCCAGCCGCGCCACCCACCAGCCGGCCTCCCGCAGCGCCGCCTGATACTGCCGCCGCCCCTGCTCCAACTGCGCCATCGCCACCCCGTCAACACCGTGCCGCTTGAGGCGAACCTCCACCCCAAGCTGCAAGCCCACCTTGGCCGGCACCGTGATCCGCACCGGCGGGTTCTCGCGGTACAGCGCCGCGCTGATCGGCACCGCCACCGAGCCGAAACGGTCCAGCCGCAGACTGATGGGCGCGGCCGCCGCCAGAATCTCCAGCGTGCCGCCCTCCAAGGGCAAAGCGCGCTCCAGCGGAGACAAGCGCAGGCGAAACGCCAAGTCCGGATATGTTTGCGGGCTGACCTTGAACAGGTATTTCAGATTGACGCCATCGGCGATGCGCCGATAGTCCAACTCATAGACATGCTGGGCCTGGACGGCGGGCAGCAGGCTCAGGCCGATGGCGGCCAGCAGACACGCGGCTAGACCGGAACCAGGTCTCAGGGACGGAACCACCGTTTGCCCAGCCGCAACAAGCCATCCAGCAAAGGCCAAGGCACGGCGGAAGCGGGCTCCACAAAACGCAGCAAGGGCGCGCCATGGCCGGCCAAACGCCCGCACTCGGCCACCGCCGCGTAAAAACCGCCCACCACATCCGCCAGCCCCAAGGCGACGGCCTCCGCCCCATTCAACACCTGCCCGGCCGCCAAGCGCTCCCGCCCCTCGGCACCCAAGGCCGGCCGGCATGCCAGGAGGGCCGCCATGAACTGCCGCCCGTTTTCCCGCACCAGCTCATGCAAGGCCTGCTCCGCCTCCGGGGCCAGATCGGCACAATGACTGAACATATCCTTCAAGGCATTGCTGGCATAAGCGGTGTAGCCCACGCCTAGCTTGGACAACAACGCCGACGGAGACAACAAACGCACAATCGCCCCCGCTCCGCCCAAGGTGGCGCTGGGCGTGACCACCAGCCGGTCCGCCGCCAACGCGGGCAACAGCCCCGCCGACAAGGCCGTCTCCATCACCAGGGCCACAATGGGCAGACCCAACTCCTCGCGGCACAGATTCACCGCTTCAATAATGGCTTCCGCGCTGCCGGCGCCGCCGCCATTGGAAGAAACACGCAGCAATACCGCGCAGGCCGCCGGCTTGCGTGTCGGCAATTCCCGCAGCCGCAGGGCGAACTCCAGCGCGCTGGCCTCGGTAATCGGCCCGGCAATGGAAAAAACATAGATACAAGACGGGCGACGCGGCCATATCACGACATGATCTCCATCCGGATCGCCGGAAACGCCAGCACGGTCCCAATGCACACATCCGTGGTCACATGCGCCGTGAACGCGGCGGCCAGGCCTCCGCTCCACACCCTCAGCCCGCCCAAGGCCAAGCCGTACAACAAGGTCAGGCCGACGCCCAGCCAGCCATTCGGCACCCCTCCGGCATAGTGCGCGGCGGCAAAGGCCAGCGCCTGCACCAGCAAGACGATGGACAAGGGCAAGGCGGCCTCGGCCAAACCACCCTGCACCATGCCGCGATAAATCACCTCCTCCAGCCAGCTGTTCAGCAACGCAAACCCCAAAATCACCGCCAGCAGGGCCATCACCGGCCAAGCCGGCATCAGCCCGGCCTGCACGCGCAAATCCGGCGCGAACCCACGCATCCACAACAGCAAAACACCGCTGCTGATCAAGCCCACCAGCACCCCCAGCGCGGCATGCCGCGCCCGTAGGCGCCCCATGCGCATCACCTCCAGCACACGCGGCCGGTCCCAGCGCCAAAACACCAGCAATGTGAGCAAAATGGGCAACAACATGATCAGCGGCCAGACCTGCCACTCCAACAACAGCATGCGGTTGAGCAGCCATGCCGACACCAGCACCAGCACCATGCGCGCCAAGGGCTGCGCCTGCCGCCATACCCGCCATCCACTCCAGGCCGCCAGCAGCACCGGCCCCCATAACCCCGCTCCGCTGCTCAACTGCGCCCAGGCCAGCGCGGCAATCAGGCCAAGCAGGCCAGCGCGCTCGCGGCTAAGTGACAGCGGCGGGCTCATGTCGAGCGTTCCACCGCCGCCGCCTCCGCGAGCTTGCGCTGCAATAGCGCCTCAAAATCCAGCAGAGTATGCAACTGGCCGGCCTCCTCATCGGAAATCTCAAGCAGAAACGCCTTCTCCAATTCAAACAACACATCGTAAAGCGACAAGGAATCCAGCCCCAGGGTATCCACATCCGGAGCGCCAAGAATGGTTTCCAGCGGCAAATCCGTTGCCCGCGCCAGAATGGCCGCCACATCTTCACGCAGCGCCATATTCACCTCCATCGGCCAGCGCCTGCTCAATCTCCTGCGCCAAGCGCCAGCGCTCCGCCACCGCATGCCAGGCGGTGTATTGCTCGGGATAACGGGCAATCAGCGCGCCAATCACGCCGTCGATGCGGCAGGCCATCTCGGTCAGCGCCTCGCCCGAGGCCTGCGCCGGCACGGCAAGGCGCAAATGGCTGGCGGTGCGAAACACATCCTCCTCCCTCACCACGCTGAGCACGACCAGGTCCACCTCCAGCCGCTTGGCTATTTCCAGAATGCTCAATGGAAACATCGCCGCCTTGCCGCAAAGCCGCGACCCCACCATGCGCACGGTTTCCGTGGGCATGCTGTCCACCCTCATCGCCACGGAAAAGCCCTGGCGCACCGCCCTGGCAATCTGCCTGGCCACCAATGGCTGGTCAGCGGCAATGCCCTCTATGCGCTGCCCGGTCATGCGGGACAAGGATTGATAAAAACCAATCTTCTGCAGCGGCTCCAAGGCGCAACGCGGCTGCACCACCGCTATTTTCCTGGCATTGGCATATTGCTGCCGCACTGGCTGCAACATGCCGAAGTAGTGCAGCGCGAATGAAACCACCAAATAAATAACGGGCTTTTCCGGCGCCACCTCCTTGGGCGGCCGGATATCCACTTGCGTATGCCTGCGCCCCCAGCGCAATAAGCGCTCTCCAGGCAGCCGGCACAGCGTGGAAAAAATCAGGGTGTTTCTAGCGTGATTGATCTGGGTGTGCCAGTAAATGTGCCAACTCCGCACATACGAAACACTCAACGCATGTGAAATGGCGGACACTGTCGAACTCACTTTGCGGGTATTCGCCAAGGCCTTTAAGGTCCAGATGCTGCCCACGAATACGGCCAGCGCCATTTGCATGAAATACGGCCACTTGCCGCCAAGCCAGGCCCAACGCGGAATAAGCCCGATCATATCTGAAAACCTGACACCAACAGGCATGCCATAAGCTGGCGGCGCAGGCGATATTGCGTTTTTATTTTCCACCATTCCCCCCAATTAAAATGAGGCCAGATAAAATGTGAGCCCTTATCTAAAGGGCTCACTCGATTTACCGTGGGATTACTGGGCAATAATCAGACATGTGGCCGAGGATTGAACTGGAGTGACGGCGGATTTGGACACCAGAACCACTTTTCCGCCAATCAACACCTTAACGGCTGGCGGTTTAGCCGGCTTGTTTAATGGCATGAATGCTCTCCAATAAAATGGCTTGAAAGAAATTGGCCTGCAAAAGGCAGGCAAGTAAGCACTCTGCCTTCACCTTTACCCAAGAGTCAATCTCGCCTGGCCCTCTCAGATTTCCGCTTATCCAAACGAATATGAGCAAGCGCCCAAATTATTAGAAAATCTTATCCATTAATAGGATGATGTTTTTTCAATGCATCGCAAAAATACCAAAGACATGCAAAATAAAAAATGGAAACACGGTAAAGACCCGTTAGAACCACGAACAACACCGGCGGCGACGCTGAGCCATGACACGCCAACAGCACACGTAGAATCAGCGGGCTTGTGAGCGGGTCTTATTGCATAATAGCGCTGCAATACGCGCCACTTTGCCTGCTCCACCCCGGCCCGCCAAAATACCAATATCATGCAAACGCCTTTCCTCAGCCCAGCGCCATCATCTCCATTCCATTTATCATCCCAGGCATCGCTAAATGAGCAAGCGCCTGCCGGAAATGAATGGTGGGAAAATACAACATGGCAAAATCGGGGCGATTCCCCGTACAAAAAGCGTGAACATCGCGGCATTCATTTCCCCAACGGACAGGCCTCCCAACCTTGACGCCCCCGCCTTCCCCCCTTACTCTCGTCCGTGCGCTGCGCCAAATAACGCAGCCATGGGCTGGGAGGCCCGTTTGATATCCCGTAGCAAATCGCTTGGCCGCGATTCGTTATGTGCTGTTGCGTCTGCCACCATCCGGGCGGGCGCATGGCACTGAGCCCTCCGGGGCTGCCGTTGGATGTCCGGTCCTCCCACTTTGTCATGTGCCTGCCCACGCCTTCCGTGCGTGCCGCGCAGGCATCCCTAAAGCGATGTTAGTGGAGGCCATAATGAATATATTGAGTTTCTACCGGCAGCACCCCCGTCCGACCCACCCCGCAGCGATGTTCACGGCCATGGAGGACCAGCCATGAGCGCCGCCACCGTCCAACTCCAGCCGCCGCTGCTGCAACTGCGCGAGCAGATCAGACAGCTCTACCTCACCACCACCGGCCAGGACGAAGCCAACGCCATGGTCTCCATCCTGGAACAGTCCTACCTGCAAGCCGATGAAGCCCTAAGCCGCGGCATTGTGCATGTCCACACCGCCAACCAGAGCCTGCACGCCATGATGACGCTGCTGCTGAACTGCCAGGAGGACCAGCAAGTCAACTGCGAACAAATCGTGGCCTTGCTGGAACCCATCCGCCAGGAACTGCAGGCCGGCTTCGTGCAGATATCGGAAGTGATGTAGACGTAACAACGCCGCAGCGGGGAGGCTGCGGCGCTAGTATTTAGGCCTTGCGGCAAGGGGCTAGCGGCAAATCGGGCCACCGCGCTGGCTCATGCGTTTTCCACCTCATCAAACCGCGCATACCACGCCAAGGTATTGGCCTTGGTGAAGCCTTCCGCATCGTCCATGCTGGTGTGCAGCTGATCCGGATGAGGCACCCTCACCGACTTGAGCACCCGATTCACCGCTACATAGGCAGGAGGATGGCCATCTTCCTGCGCGCCGACATCCGGCAACACACCAGCCTGAACCATTAATCTGCCGTTATCGGTTTCCTGCACGCTGACATCGGGCAACTGCAGCTGCTGCTTGAGCGCGGCCATGCCACCCAGCTTCTCGATATAGCGAGGTCCAAGCAACGTCAGCCAACAAACACCATCACAAGCTGCCGTACGAACCCAGGGCCAACACAATTAAAAACACGATGATTCCAAACAAAATCTTCCACCCATTTTTCCATGCTGTTTTGACCTGATATTTCCAACCAGGCTCACCGTCCAACTTGTCCAACTCATCCATAGGATCACACAATACTTGAGATCGACCCCCTTTAGAAATCAATGGTTTGTGCACTTTTTTTGTGAATTCCATCGTAGGAATTCGCAGAAAAGTTGAGAAAATCCTATCGGATTCACACAATAGTTGCTCCAAGGTTCTGTCCCTCTGTCAGCCTCCCCTCTCGGCCTGAACTCCTTCCAGCTGCGCCTGCTGACCTTGGTACTCTGGGTCTGGTCTAGTCGGGTCGTCAGAGCCTGCTTTTCCAAACAACTCAAGTACCTCGCACATGAGTTGGACGATGTCTGGGATCTTGGCGATAGCGACCGCCTGGGGCCTGTCCGCCATATGCAAAATACATTGCATCACTTCGTCTGAATTCCGAATCAAGGCCACCAGGTAGTCCCCCGATGGTCCTCGTTCCCCTGTTATCCAGTTTTTGACTGTTCGCTCGCTGGCTCCCGTCCATCGCATCACAGTATTGGTTGCGCGATGGGATCGTCCCAACTCCTTTTGCAAAGCCGCTGAAATTTGATTTGCATAATCGACTTCAGAGCCTTCTGCCGGCCCATTCGGCAAAACCTTGCCCGTTTTCGGCAACATCTTTCCGATTCCTCCCGCTAAATTGAGAAATGGAACCACCACGCCGGCAATCACTTCACCGATGCCTGGCGCCTGGCCCACCATCCGTTGAACCGGCCAGTAAAGCAGGAGCTCGCCATGAACCACTTGTCGAGCAGTCGCATAGGAAGTACGCAATACCCCTACCCTGTCAGGGCGGCGGCATACGTCCGCATGTCGACAGAGCATCAGCAGTACTCCACAGAAAACCAGGCTGCGGCCCTGTTCCTGTATGCACAGCAACGAAACATTGAGATTGTCCGCACTTACGCCGACGAGGGGAAAAGTGGCTTGCGCCTGGATGGCCGTCATGCGCTGAAAAACCTGCTGGAAGACATCGAGACAGGGGCAGCAGACTACTCCACCATCCTGGTCTACGACGTGAGCCGCTGGGGGCGCTTCCAAGATCCCGATGAAAGTGCCAGTTATGAAATCCGCTGTAAGCACGCCGGTGTGTCCGTCCAGTACTGCGCGGAACAGTTCGTCAACGACGACAGCCCGGTGTCGAGCATCATCAAGAGCGTCAAACGCACCATGGCTGGTGAGTACAGCCGTGAGCTGTCCGTGAAGGTGTTTGCCGGCCAGGCACGGTTGATCGAGCGGGGCTATCGACAAGAGGGAACGGCCGGTTTCGGATTGCGCCAGCAGTTTGTCGATCACACCTGGGCACCCAAAGCTCTGCTGACACGGGGAGAACACAAGAGTATTCAGACGGACCGGATCATCCTGATCCCTGGCCCGGAGGAAGAGGTGGCCATCATTGGGGACATTTACCGAGCCTTCGTGGAGGAGGGGCGAAGCGAACAAGAAATCGCCGGCATGCTGAACCAGCGAGGCATAACAACAGACCTGGGACGAGCATGGACACGTGGCACGGTGCACCAGGTGCTGATCAACGAAAAATACATCGGCAACAACGTCTGGAACCACGGCTCGTTCAAGCTAAAAAACCAACGCGTGCGTAACAGCCCAGAACAGTGGGTACGGGCTGATGGGGCCTTTGAACCTATCGTCAATAAAACGCTGTTCAATGCCGCCCAAGCCATCATCCAGTCCCGCTCGTATCGTCTCTCTGACGAAGAAATGCTGGATGCGCTGCGCCAGTTATACCTGCAACAGGGGAGCCTATCCGGACTGGTGATCGACGAAGCCGAAAACTGTCCCTCCAGTAGCGCCTATCTGAGTCGGTTCGGCAGCCTGCTGCGGTGCTATACCCTGATCGGTTATACCCCAGATCGGGATTTCAGCTACATCGAGATCAATCGCGGCTTACGTGAACAGTATCCTCATCTAGTCGAGGAAACCATCGAGCACATCCGGTCCTTGGGAGGGCGGGTGACGACAGATCCAGAGAACGGCCTGCTTACCATCAACGAAGAATTCACCGTCTCGCTGGTACTCAGCCGGTGCAGGATGACCCAAGCGGGCTCGAGCCGCTGGATCATTCGCTTCGACACTGGGTTGTTTCCCGACATTACCGTCGCCGTACGTATGTCGCCAGATGGCACCCAGACATTGGATTACTACCTGTTGCCGGCGATCGATATGACGGTGGCCAAGCTAACCTTGGCGCAGCAAAACGAAGCCGGGCTGGAAATCTACCGGTTCGACTCGCTGGAGCCGTTGTTTGTGCTGGCGCGGCGTACATCCTTGCGGGAGATGCTGTCATGACACTCGCTCTCCGTACTCTGCACCATGTAAACGGCGAGTCAGAGATCCGCCTAATCGAGCTTGACCGGATCAGGGTGCTCAACCCGCGCGTACGCGACAAGAAGATTTTTGCTCGCCTAGTGGAAAACATTGCCACCCTGGGACTGAAACGGCCGATCACCGTTGCGGAAAGGGGCACAGCCGAGACGGGGCAGATCTACGACCTGATCTGCGGACAGGGTCGCTACGAGGCTTACCAGATGTTGGGGGAGAAGGCGATTCCCTGTGTCGTGGTACAGGCCTCCGAGGTCGATCGTTACCTGATCAGTCTGGTGGAAAATCTGGCTCGGCGTAAGCACTCCAACCATGACTTGCTGGATGCGGTCCGGATTCTGGAGGACCGGGGCTATAACAATGTACAGATCGCGCAAAAGACCGGACTGGACCCAAGCTACATCAACACGATCATCTATTTGTTGCGCCAGGGGGAGGAACGCCTGATTGGCGCCGTCGAAAGCGGCTGGCTGTCGATTTCCATGGCCGCGGAGATTGCGCGATCGGGCGATGACGAAATCCAAAGTGCCATGATGCAGGCCTACGAATCTGGCTTGCTCAAAGGTGACCAGCTGATGCGGGTACGACGACTGATTACGCAACGCACGGCGTTCGGCAAAGGCTATCGACGAGGCTGGCACCTCCGCGGTGACAAGAATGTCACACCTCAAAAGCTACTGAAGACCTACCAGGCTGAGGTTCGGCGGCAAAAACTGATGGTCAAAAAGGCCGAGATTAACGACCAACGCCTCCTTTTCGTCACCACTGCCTTGCGCCGCCTGATGGCTGACGAGCATTTCCTGACCCTGCTCCGGGCAGAGAATATTCAAGACATGCCGCAACCACTCGCGGAACGGGTACGTGGAGGGGGGCATGCATGACACAGGTACGGATGGGTTTCGAGGCAGAAACCATCAGGGTTCCAATCCAGAGCATCTTGCCGACTCGCCTGGTCAGCCAGGAGGTACTGCAGTCGGTCAAATATCAAGCAATTCTGGCCTCTATCCGTGAACTCGGTATTGTCGAGCCGCTTGCCGTGCACCCGGAAAAGCGGATCAACGGGGATGCCCAGCACTTTATCTTGCTGGATGGCCATTTACGGCTTGAGGCTCTGAAAGAGTTGGGGGATCAGGAAGTTGTTTGCCTGGTTTCAACCGACGATGAAGGGTTCACCTACAACCGCCAGATCAACCGAGTCAGTGCCATTCAGGAGCACAAGATGATCCTGGCGGCGATCAAGAAAGGGGTTCCAGCCGAACGCATTGCACAGGTGCTCAATGTCAACGTTGACCGTACCCATGAGCGTCAACACCTGCTGGATGGCATTGCCCCGGAAGTGGTCGAACTACTCAAGGACCGTATGATTGGCCGGCAGGTATTTCGCGTATTACGCAAGATGAAGCCCATGCGACAGATCGAGGCAGCCGAGATGATGCTCTCAGCAAACCGGTTCACCCAAAGCTATGTCGACATGATTCTGGTGGCGACACGATCTGAGCAACTGATCGACAAGAAAAAGACCAAGCACACGGAAGTCACGCCAGAAGATATCGCACATATGGAGCTTGAGATGGAAAAGCTCCACCACGATTACCAGTTAGTAGAGGAGACGCTGGGTGAAACCATGCTTGTGCTGGTCGTTGCGAAAGGCTACATCTCGCGACTGATTCGCAACGAAGCCATTTAAGGTTACCTAAAGCGCCATCACAAGGACTTATCGGAAGAACTCGTATCGGTCATGGAGGCTATTACTACAGACACCCGGAGCCAAGGAAGCGAGTGAAGCTCAACGACGGCGGCACGCCTCCTGAATGGCCCTGAATTGTAGAAGTTCAGACTTGATCTGACAGTCTCCCGTTTTGACGGCGCCCGATTGTCAGATCAATTCAGCTTGTC